>CAZFUK010000007.1:0-24536 GCA_964522005.1 uncultured Anaerolineales bacterium
TCTACCTCCGCAACGCCAACACGGCCGGTCCGCCCGACATCGCCCTCACCTACGGTGTGCTCAGCGACGTCCCCATCTGCGGCGACTGGAACGGTGACCGCTCCCAGACCGTCGGCCTCTTCCGCCCCTCGGAGGCCAGGCTGTTCCTGCGCAACACCAACTCGACGGGGATAGCGGACCTGGTGTTCCTCTACGGGGTGCCGGGTGACACGTTCATCTCGGGCGATTGGGACGGCAACGGGACAGACACAGTGGGCATCCGACGGGGGAGCGGGTGGTACATCAAGAACAGCAACGTGACGGGGCCGGCGGACATCGTGTACGACTACGGGGTGGCGAGTGACGTGCCGGTGGCCGGGGACTGGGACGCCAACGGGACGGCCACGCCGGGCATCTTCCGCAACGGGGTGTGGTATGTGAGGAACAGCAACAGCACGGGTGGAGCGGACGTGGCCTTCGCCTTCGGCGCGGCTGGCGACAAGCCCCTCGTCTGGCGCTAGTCCCGGCCGGTCCAACGGCCCAGGGTAGAGACGCGGTAGCCGCCGGTAGAGACGTGACAGGTCACGTCTCTACCGGCGGTTGTCTATGCCCGTCCCGTCCCTACCCGTCATTGCTACTTGTCCTGTCGCCACATTCCCCTATAATAGATGACTAGGCTTAGCATCTTACAAGGGGCCCATCCGTTCGATGCGTCTGCGTCCCCTCCTCGAATCCCCCCCGGCTGGGCTGGCCTACCTGGTGGCAGTGCTCGTCACCGGGCTGGCCCTGGCTGTCACTCGCATGACGCCCCCGCTCTACGCGCAGGGCGCCCTCATCCCGTTCCTGGTGGCGGTGACGCTCAGCGTCGCCTACGGCGGGCTGGGGCCTGGGCTGCTGGCGACGGGTCTGTCCGTTCTACTGAGCGCCTACTTCCTGCTCCCCCCCTACTCCTCCCTCGCCTTTGACTCGGCGCAGGCCCCCCGCCTGGCCTTCTTCGTCCTCGCCGCCCTGCTCATCGGCTACCTGAACGAGGCGTGGCGGCGCTCTCGCCAGGCCGAAGGCGAGGCCCGTCGGCGCGCCGAGGAGGCCGGTGACCGCCTCCGCCGCCTCCAGACCTTCACCGCCGACCTGGCCCGCGCCGTGACGCCTGAGACCGTCGCTGACATCGCCCTACGCCAGGGCCTGCCCCTGGTGGGCGCGCAGGCCGGCACGCTGGCGCGCGTGGCCGAGGCCGGCGATGAGCTTGAGTTGCTGGGGAGTCTGCCGCCTTCGCCCCACTATGGACAGGGCTGCTGCCTGCCCCTGGCCGCGTCGTCGCCCTTGACCGAGGCGGTCCAGTCGCGGACGCCGCTGCTGCTGTCGGCCCGTGAGTGGCAGGCGCGGTGGGCGAACATGGCAGAGCGGGCTGAGATGGAGGGGATTGAAGCCGGGGCGGTCCTGCCCCTTCTCCTCGACGAGGAGGTCTATGGCGTCCTGACCTTCGGGTTCAGCGCCCCGCGCTGCTTCGACGCGGACGAGTTGGCCTTCATGCAGAGCCTCGCCCAGCAGTGCGCCCTGGGCTTAGAACGGGCGCGGCGGTTCGAGGCCGAGCAGCGCGCGCGAGAGGTTGCCGACCAGGCCGCCGAGCGAGCCGCCTTCCTGGGTGAGGCGACCCAGACCCTCACCACGTCACTGGACCACCAGGAGGTCCTCTCTCACGTCGTCAGCCTCACCGTGCCGCGCCTGGCCGACTGGTGTGTCGTCAACCTGGTGGACGCGCGCGGCCGCATTGAGGCGGCGGAGGCCGGGCATGTGGACCCGGCCCGCGCGGCGCGGCTGCGGCAGTACATCCAGACCTACCCCCTCCAACCCCACGCCACCTCGGCCACGGGCCAGGCCCTCCGCTCCGGCCAGGCGGTCTTTTACCCGCGCATCACCCCGGCCGAACTCGCCGCCCAGCGCCTCGACGACCGCCATCTCCAGTTCATGCTAGCGGTGGGCTACGCCTCGGCCATCACCGTGCCCCTCACTGGGCGGGACCGCCGCCTGGGCGCCATCAGCCTGGTGCGGGCTAGCTCAGACCACCTGTTCACCCGCTCCGATGTGGTGACGGCCGAGGAGTTCGGCCGCCGGGTAGCGAGCGCCCTCGACAACGCCCGCCTGTATGGCGAGGCGCAGGCGGTGAGCGAGGCGCGGGAGCAGATCCTCCACGTCGTCTCCCACGACCTTAAGAACCCCCTGACCGCCATTCGCGGCTTCCTCCACCTGGTGCGCCGCCGCCTGGACCGCTTACCCGCCGAGGAGGCCCGGCCCCTGCTCGACCCCCTCAATCGCATTGACGAGGCGTCGGCGCGCATGGCCGAGATGATTCAGGACCTGGTCAACGCCGCCGTGCTGGACCAGGCGGTAGCCCTGGACCTGCGGCCCACCGACCTGACCGACCTCGTCCAGCGCGTGGTCGCCCAGCACCAGGCCACCACGCCCGGCCACCCTATCCAGGTGCGTACCGACGGGCCGGTCGTGAGCCAGGTGGACGAGGGCCGACTGGCGCGCGTCCTGGATAATCTCATCTCCAACGCGGTGAAATATACGCCGCAGGGGGGGCAAATCGAGGTGAGGGTCGGACAGGAGGCGGGAGAGGACGGCGCGTGGGCCGTGATTCGCGTGCGGGACGAGGGCATCGGCATCCCGGCCGCCGACCTGCCCCACATCTTTGAGCCGTTCCACCGTGCGTCCAATGCCCAGGCCATCGAGGGGACCGGGCTAGGCCTCGCCAGTGCGAACCAGATTGTGGCGCGCCACGACGGTCAGATGACGGTGGCGAGCCAGGAGGGGCGCGGCTCCACGTTTACCATTCGCCTGCCCCTCGCCTCTGACGCTTAACGGGCGTGAGCGGTCAGGCGCGGAGCGCAGCCCGCGCCTGGTGAAGTGTCGCTCGGACCGCCGCCTGCCAGCGCGGCGAGAAGCGCGCCGGGTCGGTCAACCACTCTTCCAGCCGCGCGCCGGCGTGGACGACACCGTCCGCTTCGTCGGCCACCGCCGCCACCAGCAGCCGCCCCACCTCCCCCAGGCCACTCTCCCCCTCCCCGGCGACTGAAGCATCGAACGCGGCCGCCAGCCGCTCGGCCACCTCGTCTGGCAGGCGCTGTCGGCGCAGGGAGGCCAGCCGCTCCGCCGCCCGCCGCAGCCGGTCGTAGCGGGCGGCGTGTTCCGGCGCGGCCTGGACCAACTCCTCCACCAGGTACTCCAGGTGAACCTCCAGAATCCAGCGCGGCAGGCCACGGTAGGCAATCAGGTCGGCCAGCCAGAGGACGTTGCGGTCTACCGTGGTCTGATCATAGTCACACAGCGTGACGACCCAGGCGCTGTCGCTGCTGGTGAACTGGCGGCCCCGCTCGCCGTAGCGCGCCGCCAGGTAGGGGAAGCGCCGCCAGGACCGCTCACCGGCGGCCAGGGCAGCCGCCAACTCGCGCGGGTCGGTGGGCAAGGCGTGCGCGCCGGCGTCGGGGTTCATGGCATGCAGGGCCGAGGTGGCGAGGAAGGTTGGCTCAAAGATGGACATAGCGGAGGTCTCCCGTCTGGAGCATCGGAGTGTCATGGCGGCTCAAATTGTACTCCTCCCGCCCGCCGCTGTCCATCTAGAACAGAGCAGGACGGAGGGCCATTGGCCTCCGTCCTGTTCAGACTGCTTACTGTGCTCCGTGGCCTGAACGCCACGTTGGCTGGTCGTCGTCCGTAGCCTACTGTACGCCGGCCTGGCGCAGGAGCGGCCGGGCCAGGTTGACGGGGATAAAGGCGGTCAACTGGGTGATGGTTGGCAGGCCGGGACGATCAATGCCGCGCGGCAGCCGCACGCCACCCGAAATGATGCCCATGACCTCGCCGTTCGCGTTCACCACCACGCCGCCGCTGGACCCAGGCGAGGCCACGGCTTCGGTCAAGAAGGCGCGCCGCGCGTTCTCCTTGACGTTGGTGCTGATGGCGATCAGGCTGCCCGACGAGCGGCCCAGTCCGCCCTCGCGCCGCGCCGGATAGCTGAACACGTGGGCGTGGTCGCCTAGCTGCGCCGCGTCGGAGTTCGCCAACGGCAGGAAGGTGAACCCGCCAAAGTCGGGCCGGCGGGTGATGCGAATCACGGCCAGGTCGTTGTCGGGGTCCGTGGCGAGCACGGTTGCCCGCAGAGTGTAGTTCAGGTACGGCCCCACGGCGATGATCAAGGGATCGTAGACCTTGCCCGTGGCCGGATCGCCGACGACGTGGAACGCCGTCAGGATGGTGTGGCCGTCCGGGCCGACGACGGTACCCGTCGCCACGCCAATGTCCGTCCGCGTCAGCACCACCAGTTGGACCGTCGCCTCGTTGACCCGCTTCTCCAGCGTGTTCGCCAGGTCGGTGGGCGGCATGGGCAAGGCGCGCAGCACGTCCACCCGGTAGTCGCCTTCGGTCAGCGACTCCGAGGGCCCGCCGGAGGGTGACGAGGGCGGCGGCGCGGCGGCGGCGGGCGGGGGCGCGCTGGCGCCCGCGCCCGCGATGCGCACGTTACCCCAGTCGCCCACGACTACGTTGTAGACGCGCACCTGGCCGTTGCCCAGGTTCTCGGCGCGCTGAGCGGCGTAGTTCGTCCCGCCGACCGTGACGCCGAATTCGGCCGAGTTGGGCACAAACCCATCGTTGAAGATGCGCTTCTGGAGCGCCGCATCCGGGTTGAACTGGATGACCTGGCGCTTCTGCCCCTCGTTCAGCAGCCCGGCGTTCAATTCGCCGCTGCCCTCCGTGCCCCGGTCCACAAAGCGCACGTTACCCCAGTCGCCCACCGCGACGTAGTACACCCGCACCTGGCCGCTGCGCAGGCTCTCGGCGCGTTGCGCGGCGTAGTTCGTGCCCGCTATGCTCAGGCTAAACTCGCCAGAGTTGGGCACGAAGCCATCGGCGAAGATGCGCTTCTGGAGCGCGGCCGAGGGGTTGAACTGAATCACCTGGTGCTTCTGGCCCTCGGCCAGCAGGGTCTCATCCGTGCCACCCTGCGCGTAGGCCACCGCCATCCCCAGCGGCAGCCGCCCCCCGACATCCGCTACAGCGAGCACCCCCAGGCTCAAGACGGCAGCGGCGACCGCCCGCACAATCCATATCCCCATGCCTACTCGCTTCATCGTTGTCCTCTCCGTATTCATGCGAACTGTATCTGGACTGCTTGTACTGCATGCCTATTATAGCAGAATACTGTTCTTCGTCAAGAGGTCTAGGAGTGGAAATTTGTCAAATTTTGTGTCGTGGAGGGGACTACTTGTATACTTGGCATAGACCCGACTGCTTGTACTCTCTCCGAGGTGATCTATGCCCCTAACGACCGCGTTGACCCGCGCGCTCCACCTGACCTACCCCATTATCCTGGCGCCCATGGCCGGCGGCGCGACAACGCCCGCCCTGGTCGCCGCCGTCGGCGAGGCGGGTGGGCTAGGCTTCGTCGCCGGCGCCTACTCCACCCCCTCCCAAATTAACCAGGCGGCCCACGCGGTGCGAGCGCGCACCGTCCGCCCCTTCGGCGTCAACCTCTTCGCCCCGCTGCCGGTCCCGCCGGTCCCCACGAACGCGGCGCCGGCCCTCGCCCGCCTGGCAGCCTACCACGCCGAACTGGGCCTCCCGGCGCCCAGCTTGCCCACCGCGCCGGGCATCACCTTTGAGGCGCAGCTGGCGGCCGCGCTGGACTGCGGCGCGGCCGTCTTCAGCTTCACCTTCGGCCTGCTGCCGCCTGAGGCGGTGCGAGCGGTGAAAGCGCGAGGGGTGTTTCTCATGGGCACGGCGACGACGGTGGAGGAGGCGCGGCAGTTGGAGGCGGCGGGGGTAGACGCGGTGGTGGCACAGGGGGCGGAGGCGGGCGCGCACCGGGGAACCTTCGCGGCCCCCTTCGACGCGGCGATGGTGGGAACGCTGGCCCTGGTACCCCAGGTGGTGGACGCGGTGCGCGTGCCGGTCGTGGCGTCGGGCGGCATCATGGACGGGCGCGGCATCGCGGCGGCCCTTGCCCTCGGCGCGAGCGCGGTCCAACTCGGCACGGCCTTCCTGACGACGGACGAGGCCGGCATCCCCGACGCCTATAAGGCAGCCATTCTGGCGGCCCATGAAGACCAGACCCGCGTGACGCGCGCCTTCTCCGGCCGGCCGGCACGGGGCATCGTCAACCGCTTCATGACGGAGGTGGAAGGCGAGTCGGGCGAAGCCGTGCTGCCCTATCCCTATCAGAACGCCCTGACCCGACCCCTACGCACCGCCGCCGCTCAGCAGGGACGGCCCGAGTTCCTGTCACTGTGGGCGGGACAGGGCGTGCGGCTGGCGCGGCGGGGGTCCGCCTCGGCGCTGGTGACCCAACTGGGCGACGAGACCGAGGCCGCGATCGGCCGGCTGGCCCAACTGGGTCAATAAGGCGTTAGCCCCGCCAGACGCTCTCGTCGAGGGGTGGGGCTGACGGGCTGGGGAAACACCTGTACACGGCGTCCGGGTGGAACGGATACCGCGCCTCAATCTCAGGCGTCAAGTGGACGCCCAGTCCGGGCGCGGTGGGCGGCAGCAACGTTCCCTGCTCGACACGTAGCGGCTCGACCAGCAGCGCGTCCCGTAAGGGGTAGGCGGGCATGGGCCACTCGGCCAGCCGTCCGCCCCCGGCGAACGCCGCGTGATAGTTCGCCAGCAGTCCCACCGCGCTGCCCCAACAGTGTACCACCGCCTCGCAGCCATACTGGCGGCAGGCGGCGAATACCTCCAGCGTCTGGTAAACCCCGCCAATCACCGTCGCGTCGGGTTGGGCCAGGTCGTACAGCCCGCGCCGCACGCGCTGGCAGAGTTCCTGGGCCGTCGTGACAATTTCGCCGCCCGCGATGCGCGTCGCTGTACGCGCCCGCAGCGCCGGATAGCTATCCACGTCAGCCGGGCCAAGCGCCTCCTCCAGGAAGAAGAGAGGCTGCGCCGTTCGCGCCTGCACGGCGTCGAGGAAACGGACGACGTCGCCGACCGTCTGGGCGGGGTTGGCGAGGTTCTGCGTCATGTCCACCGCCACGGCGATACCCCGCTCCGCCGCCTGGTCTAGCGTCCAGACCGTCTTGTCTACCTGGTGGTTGCGCGCCCGAATCTTAAACACGCCGATGCCTCGCTCGCTCAGCAGGTCTAGCTCGGCGCGCATGTCCTGCGGCGTGGTCGAGTCTCCCCCGCTGCCGTACAGCCGAATCGCCTCAACGGCGCGACCTCCCAACAGGCTGTAGACCGGCGCCCCCAGTTGTTTGGCCCGCGCATCGAGCAGGGCGATTTCGAACGCGCTGATGACGTGGCGCGCCGCCCCTTGCAGGCTCCAGTAGTCGGTGACCTGGCACATGTCGCGGTAGCGGGCGTGAACCTGGGCGGCGTCCTGGCCCAGCAGGTAGGGGGCGATAAGCTCGGTAATCGCCACGAAGACGGCCGGCGCGAAGACGGCCAGGTAGCCCTCGCCCAGCCCCGTCGTCCCGTCGTCCAGGGTGACTTCGACCAGGCCGATGGTGCGGTAGCCCGTCGGCAGGTGGCGCTGGACTTCGAGGTTGCCCGGCCAGGCGTAGGGCGCGCTGAGGAGGACGGGGCGAACGCAGGTGATGCGGGTCATGGCGCTTAATACCCTCTACGCCAGTCAACGACGTTGAGCAGCGCCTCACCCCGACGGTAGCGGGCCAGGTTGGCGGCGAAGAAGTCGGTGATGCGAGTGTTCTCATCGGCCGAGCCGCCGCCCGTGTGCTGGGTCAGGATGGTGTTCGGCGTCGTCCACAGGGGATGGTCGGGCGGCAGCGGCTCCTGCTGCGTGACATCCAGCACCGCCCCACTGAGGGCGCCACTTCGCAGCGCCTCCACCAGCGCGGCCTCATCCACCACCGAACCACGGCCAACGTTGGCGAACACCGCCCCCGGCTTGAGCCGGCCGAGCCGCGCCGCGTCAAACAAGCCGCGCGTCTTGTCGGTTTCGGGCAGGCTGGCGCAGACGATGTCGGCGTCGGCCAGGGCTGCGTCGAGGTCAGCGAGGGTATGAATGTGCCCCGACCGCTGGCCGAAGACGGTGATGGAGCAGCCGAAGGGCGCGAGCAAGGCGTGGAGGCGCTGGGCAATCGTACCGGCGCCGATCAGGACGACGCGGCTGCCGTGGAGCAGGCGCAACGTGGGGCGGAGGGCCAGCTTCTGCCAGGTGCGGTCGGCCTGGCAGGGGATGAGGCGGTCCAGGCCGCGATACAGGGCCAGGATACCGGCCAGGCACGTCTCGGCCACTGGCTCCGAGAAGACGCCGCGCAGGTTCGTGCAGACGAGGCGATCGCCCAGGGTGTCCCAGTCCAGGCCGCGATAGGCGTCAATCCCGACCGCCGCCAGTTGCAGCCAGCGCAGGGCCGGCGCGTTGGCTATCCAGGCTGGCGCGACGTTGCCGAAGGCGACCTCGGCGGCTTGAAACGCGGCGTGGTCGGCCTCCGTCGTGCGCCCGGAGTGGGCCAGCCAGAGATGGTCAGGGGCGGCCAGGTGGCGTAGGTGGCCGGCCTCGGCGTCGTTCAGGTTGAGTTCAGCATACAGTTTCATAGGGTTGGGGGCCACCTACTCAAACAGCCAGGGGACCATCTGGCGGGCGACCGGCGCGAGGCGCTGGGCCTCGGCCTCGGGCAGATAGCGATACGGCCAGCGCAGCCGCGTGCCGATGTCGCTCCACCCTCCAACGGCCGCCAGCAGCTTGTCGAGGGCGGGGTTGGAGTAGCCCTGGCTGCTCAACGGCGCGACGTGCGCCTGGAAGAAGGCGATAATCTGCCGTTCGATGTCCAGGGCGGCCGCCATATCCGTCTGCATGAGGCTCCACCAGCGTTGCGCCCCACGCGGGCTGAGACACGCCACATTGGAGTAGCTGCCCTGCGCGCCGTTCAGGTAGCCCGTCGCGAGGTGGTGGCCGGGCACGAAGACCGACAGGTCCGCCAGGTGGTGGCGCAGCGCCCCGTACCACGACGGCCCGCCGTCCGCGACCTTGACGCCCACCAGCGACGGGACAGCGGCGCGCAACTGGGCGAGAGCAGGCGCATCGAGGACGCGCTTGGCGTGGGGCGGGTTGTAGAGGACCAGGCCGATGGGATCGGCGGCCTGGGCCATGCGGGTGAGGAAGGCGCGGGCCTCGTCGAGGCTGGGGGGGACCCAATCCGGCAGGATGACCTGGACGGCGCTGGGCCGCCACTGGCGGGCGCGGTGGAGGCGCGCGAGCGAGATCTGCGGGCTGGGGTGGCTGACGCCAAGCTGGAAGGGCATCCCGGCCCGCTCGCACCGTTCGGCCACCACCTGACTGACGCGGTCGAACTCGTCCTCAGACTGGGTATGGAACTCGCCCGCCGTGCCGTTGGTGTAGAGGCCGTCTACGCCCACCTCAATGAGCGCGGCGACTTCGTCGTCCAACCGGCCGTAGTCAATGCTATCGTCCGCATGGATGGGCAACAGGACGGTCGCCCAGTTGCCGCGAATCTGCTGGCTGCCTAACGGCTGCATGGAGCCTCCCTGACCGTCGCTAGCCCAGACGCGGCTGGCGCGGGGCGACCTGGCGCTGGAGCCGCACGGTCGAGTCGGCGAGCGGTACCTCGACCCGCGCCCCACCTCGTCGATGCGACTCGATGAAGGCGAAGACGAGTTCAGTGCTGGCGTAGGCGACCCGGGCGCCGCCCCGCCCCGGCCGGCCGCTGTCTAGAACGGACACCAGGTCTTCAATCAGCCGCAGTGTCGAACTGGCCGCTGTGTAGCCTGGAAACGCCGCCTCCACCAGCCCCAGCCGCTTACCCTCCGCGTCTAGCGCACCCTTGCGGCGCACGCGCCATTCGCGACCATTGTTCAGGCTGCTGACCGTCCCGCCCTCGCAGATCGCCTCGTGTTCGTGGCCCCGCGCCGTGTGGAGCGCGTAGAGCATCACGCCGTTGGCGAACTGGACGGTCCCCTGACCCAGTGGGTCGTCGCGCAACAGGTCGCCGTCGAACGCGTTGTCGGCGTCCAGCAGGCTGGCCTGGACCCAGGCGACGGGCTGGTCGCTGTTGAGACGCAGCGCCAGGTCGAAGTAGTGACTGCCCGTGTTGAACAACGTGCCCGTGTGATACGTGATGAGCGACTGCAAGCGGCCCAACTCGCCGCTGTCAATGAGCGCCTTCATCTGGTCATAGCCGGGGTCCCAGCGGCGGTTCGTGCCGAGATTCAGCACGACGCCGTGGCGTTCGCACGCCTCGACCATGGCCTTGGCCTCGGCCAGCGACGCCGCCATCGCCTTCTCGGCGTAGATCGCCTTGACGCCCTGCTCAGCGCAGGTGATGGCGATCTCGGCGCGCGGCTCCGGCTGCGTGGCGATGCTGACGATGTCGGGTTTCTCGGCGGCCAGCATCTCCCGATAGTCGGCGTACTGGTGTTCAGGCGGGATGCCGTACAGCTCGCCAAAGCGAGCCACCACCTCGCGGTCGGGACGCGGGTCGGCGCAGGCGACCAGGTCGGTGCGGGGGCAGGCGGCATAGCCGGCGGCGTGGGAATAGGGCAGGACGATGTTGGGGTCGCCCATGACCTCGAAGTCAATGAAGCCGCCCATGCGGCTGCAGCCGATCACGGCGGCGCGGTAGGTAGGGGCCATTGGCAATTACACCTCCACGTCAATCAAGACGCGGTTCACCTGGTTGTCGTGGGCTTCCCAGGGGGAGCCGCTAGGGTTTGAGTCGTAGACCAGCAGCAGGCGACCCGGCGCGACTTCGCGCAGGCCGGTGTAGCAGGTGCTGTTGCCGCTGAACACGGTAACGGGCGGCGTCCAGGTGTGGCCCGCGCCGTCGCGGCTGAACATCAGGTTGACCGTGGGCCGGCCGAAGGACAGGGCCAGCAACCCGTTAGACATGGGGCACAGGTCGGGGTCCACACTCAGCACACCCAGGTCGCCCGGCTGGCTCCAGGTGCAGCCGCCGTCCAGCGAGCGCGCCTGGCGCAGGGTGTCGGTCCGCCCGCCCGTCCGCATCACACACAGCAGGCTGCCATCTGCTACCCGGGCCATGACCGGCTCGTTGTAGCCCTCGCGGACGGGCAGGTCGGGGTCGGAGGCGATGGTCGAGACGGTGGTCCAGGTGCGCCCTTCGTCGGTTGAGCGCACCAGGACGCAGCGATACTTGGCGTCGTCCTGGTACTTGCCATAAATCGTCGCCAGGAGGGAGCCGTCGCCGTCCAGCATCACCGTGCGGTCGAAGCCGAAGCCGGAGACGCCGGGAACTTTGTCCCGCGTGGCGGGCAGGTCTATCGTGTAGCGCTGCTCGGGCGTCCAGCCGTCGCCGGTCCAGTCCGACCAGCGGCCCGTCGCCACGCCGTCCTCCTGCCAGATGATGTAGCTGAATAGGCGTACGCGCCCATCGGCTAGCGTCACGGGAAAGCCATAGCTCGTGGGCATCGGGAACTCGGCCCACGTCTCGCCGCCGTCGGCGCTCATCCTCGCCGCGCCGGTGCGCCCCTCGCTCAGCGCGCTCGTCGTGTCATGCACGATGACATTGAACTGGAGCACCCGTCCATCAGGCATCTGGAACAGGCGCGGGAACCAGTGGCGTTCGCCGGGCGGGGAGATGCGGGCCGGCTCGCTCACGCGTAGTCGAATACCGCCAGTTTCAAGCTGCATGCTGTCCTCACTCCATGGCCCTGTCTATGGCCCTGATGAGTTCCCCCTCGTCCCACGTGACGGCCACGGCATAGTAGCCATACGACTGGTAGAAGGTCTGGCGCGCTCCCTCGTCCTCGCGCCAGGCGCGGCGGACCGAGGGCTTGTAGTAGTACACCGTCACGCCCTGGCCGTCGCGGACGACGCTCGATGGATAGCCCAGGTCAGTGGCGCGGTCCGGCTGCTCGGCGTAACCGTAGAGCGGGGCCGACACGGTCAGCAGGAGGTCAAGCCACGAGCGGCCGCCGTCGCGCGACACGCGGCCCTCCACCCGAAACGGCGCGCTCCGGTTGCCATAGGTCAGCAGCAGGTCGCCGTTGCTCAGTTGAACGAGGTCGGCCGGGTGCTGGCGGGCGTCGGTCAGCTGGACCGGGGCCGACCAGGTGTGGCCGCCGTCGGAGGAGCGCGTGACGTGGAGCGCCTGCTCCGGCGCGACGCCGCGCATGACGGCCAGCACATCGCCATCGGGTAGGGCGAGCAGCGCCGTCTCGTTCATGCGCACACCGATGAGCGATGGCTCGCCCCAGGTCAGGCCGTTGTCGTGGGAGCGGACGAGATAGCTGCAATTGGCCCCGTCCTCCACGTCGCTCATCCGCTCCCCCACCAGGTCCCTCTGCGGGCCGCCGTAAATCGCCATGAGAAGGGAGCCGTCGGCCAGGCTAACGATCTTGCCATACGGTGAGCCGGCGCGAAGCTGGTCCACGCCCAGCAGGCGCGGTGTCTCCCAACTCAGGCCGTTGTCGAAGGAGCGCGTCACGCGGATGTCGATGGGAACATCCGCATCGGGACTGTGGGGCGTCGGCGCCCACCGGCCGGCCGCGTCGTACTGACCCTGGCGGTGGTAAGCCAGGATGACGGTTCCCTGGCGTGACGTGCCGAGGGCCGGGTTACGGTCGTCCCACTCGCTGTCGGCGACCACTTCAGGGGGCGACCAGGTCCGACCTGTGTCGTGGGATCGGACAATCTCGACGCGGCCTTCCAGGCCCAGGTGGCCCGCGCCGCCGCGTAACACGGCGATGACTGTGCCATCGGGCGCGAGCGTCAGGACGGGAAACTGGCCGCCATCCTGATAGGCGATGCTCTGGCGCGTACTCGGCAGGGCGCGCAGGTTCAAGACACGCGCGGGGGTGGGCATAGGCTCCTCGCTGTGGGGCTAGACGACGCGGCTAGACGTGGAAGATGTACAGGTCTTTGTTCGCCAGGGGGAGGCTCACGCGCCCGCCGAGGCGGTGGCTCTCGGCTACGGCGAGGCAGGCCTCGGTGATGTGCGCGGCAATGTCCACCGGACCGAGGGTCTGGCGTCCCTGCTCATGCGCGTCTACCAGGTCTTCCAGGCAGGCCAGCGTCGCGCTCGTCTCGGGCAGGAGGGGCACGGGCACGTCCTGGAAGACGCGCGTCTTGGCGTCGGGCGCACGGCGCAGCGCGACGGCCTGGCCGTTGTTGAGGACGCGCAGGCTGCCCTGCGTGCCGAGGATTTCGAACTCCCACGTCCCCGCCGGTACGCTGGCCGCCTGGACGCCATTGGCGAAGGTCACTTGATACAGGGCATTGGGGTCTTTGTCGTCAATCCGATTGCCGACGATGGTTTGGGTCGGGGGTAGCAGCATCCCCCACACGCTCTCCACCTGGGGGTCACCCAGCAGGAAGCTCAGCGTGTCGAGGGAGTGGACGTGGCCGTGCAGCAGGTTGGTCGCCGCGTAGTGGACGGCGGCGCGCGGTTCGCCAATCGCGCCCTCCGCGATCAAGGCGCGCGCCTGGTGGTAGCGGGGGTTGTAGCGGCGCAGCACACCCGTGTTGAATTTCGCCCCGCTGCGGTTGACCGCCTCGCGCACGGCGTCCACCTCGCGCATCGAGCAGCCGATGGCCTTCTCGCAGTAGATCATCGGCACGCCTAGCTCGGCCACCCGCACGGCCATCTCCGGGTGGAGGACGGCCCGCGTGCAGATGGCGACCAGGTCCGGCTCGGTCTGCCGTATCATCTCGACATAATCTTCGAACACGGCCTCGCCGCCCCACTGCTCACCGAAGGCCGCTTGCTTGGCGGGGTCGATGTCCGCGCCCGCGACGACGCGCAGGCGGTCGCTGGCGGCACAGGCGGCGGCGATGGAATAGGGGGGCGAGCCGGCGGGCATCTCGCGGTCAATGGTACTCGCCATGCGGCCGAGGCCGACGAGGGCGACACGGTAGGGGGTGGGCATGAGGGTGGCTTATCTCCAATCGTAGACCGCACCCAGCAGCCCCGGCTCGCGCTGCTGGAGGCGGTCGTAGAGGCGCGGGCCGTCCTGGGGTGCGAAGCGGTGGGTGATGGCCGGGCCGAGGGTGTACTTGCCGGCCGCCAGCAGGTCCAGGCTCAGGCGGGTGTTGTCGTGGATGGTGAAGCGGTAGATGTGCGACGGGTACTCTTCGGCCGGGTCGTTGGAGCAGCCGACCAGCCGTAACTCCTTGCTGTGGAGGTGGCGCAGGTACGCCTCGTGGAGCCGGGCGGCCATAGCCGGGTCGGGCGGGTGCGGACGGTACATACCCAGGATGGCGACCCAGCCCCAGCGCCGCGTCAACTCTAGCGCGCTCACCAGACCGTAATAGCTGCCCGTGGCGTCCACGGTGATGTCAAGTCCCTTGTCACCGACCAGGGCGTGTAGCCCGTCCTGAAAGTCCGGCGCGAGGGGGTTGAGGGCCAGTTCGACGCCCATCTGTCGCGCCACCGCCAGCCGCGACGGCTCGGTGTCCAGCGCGATGACCCGCACGCCCATCGCCTGCGCCAGCGCCGTTCCCATCAGCCCGACCACCCCCTGGCCGATGACGGCGGCGTTCTCACCCAGGCGGTAGTCACACAGCCGCAGGGCGTGCAAGACAAGGGTGGGCAGGTAGGCATAGGCTGCCTGGTCAAAGTCCACCCCGTCCGGAATCGGAATGACACTCTCGGCGGGGGCCACGACATACTCATGGTGGGGTTGGCCGCAGCGGACGCGGTCGCCGGCCTTGACGTGGTTTACGCCCGCCCCGACCTCGACCACAATGCCCGCGTTGAGATAGCCGATGTTGGGGCCGGCGCCGTTCAGGTAGCGGATGACCTCGCTGCCCGTGCTAATCGCGCTGACCTGGGTGTGGATGAGGACCTGGCCCGGGCCGGGGGTGGGGATGGGACGGTCCTGAAATTCGAGGTGGCGGGGTCCGAGTAGGATGAGAGCTTTCATAGTAGGCTAGGCGCAGGCTGGGTGCGCGGCGTCCCAACGGTTGAAGGCGGGGTTGGCGCGCGCGGCGAGGGTGGCACGGGTCTCGCGCCAGAGGTCGCCCCAGGCACGGGCGTCGGTTAGCTCGGTTTCGGGCTGGGAACGGCTGCGGGCGATAAAGCCAGGGAACCAGGGCCGGCCCGTGGCCTGCCCGACAGGGTTGTAGCGCAGGTCGAAGCTCCAGCGGATCTCGTCGCTCACGTTGGGGAGCGACGAGTGGACGGTTTGGCGGTGCATAAACAGCACATCCCCCGGCGCCATCGGCACAGGCCTCTGCTCGGCCTCAATCAACTCGGCTGGGATGCCGACCTGGTTCCGCCCGTTCCCGGCCGGGCAATGCACCCGTAGCTCGCCGCGATGGCTGCCCGGGATGACGGCTAAACAGCCGTTCTGGGCAGTGGCTCGCGTCACCGGCAACCACACGGTCAGGATGTTCGACTCGTCGGCCTCCGGCAGGATAACGCCCGTATCCTGGTGCCAGTCGGTGCGCCGCACCAGGGCGTTGTTCATGTGCGCCGGCACGAGACGCTCGGGCGGCTTGATACGCACGTGTTGGACCGGGTTGGAGTAGACTTCAGGGCCGACAATCTGCTCAGCCACGTCCAGCAGGCGCGGGTTGCGTAGTAGCTGGAAGACGCCCTCGCCCAGGTGCATCGGCGTGTCGGCCTCAATGCCGGTTTGGGGCAGCGAGATGTCGAAATGTTGATAGTACGCCTGCCCCGACTCGCGGATTACCGCCACCAGTCGGTCGCCAAAGGGCAGGTCGCTGAAGGTGGATGACAGCTTGCCCTCGGCGTACCACTGACGGGCCAGGCTGTCCAACAGCGCCTCGTACTCGGCCTGGACAGGCCGCAGGTCGCGCGCATAGTCTAGCAGACCGCGCGCCACCACAAAGCCCTGTTCTTCGAACTGATGCAGTTCACTCAGCGAGAGGGACATCTGTCCTCCAGTAGACAGTAGACAGTAAACGGTAGACAGTAGACGGTAATCGGTAGTCACTATACCGACTACGGACTACTGTCTACTGTCTCACAGATTGCGGTCGCGTGGGTCGAGGGCGTCCCGTAATCCATCCCCGATAAAGTTAATCGCCAGGACCGTCAACAGAATCATCATGCCCGGCGGCACCCAGAACCACGGGTTCTGCTGCAAGCGGCTGAACGAGCGCGCCGCGTTGAGCATGTTGCCCCAACTGGGCGTGGGCGGCAAGACCCCAAAACCCAGGAAGCTCAGCGCTGCCTCGGTCAGAATGGCCGACGCCACCCCGAAGGTGGCCGCGACGAGGACAGGGGCGACGGAGTTGGGAACGACGTGCTGAACCATGATACGCCAGTCGGGAACGCCGACGCTGTGGGCGGCCGAGATGAAGTCGCGCTCGCGCACCGACAGAATCTGGCCGCGCAGCAGGCGCGTCATACCCGGCCAGCCCAACAGCCCAATGACGGCCATCACGTTGTAGATGCTCGGCCCGATGATGGAGACGACGGCCATGATGATCACCAGGCTGGGGATGGTCATGATAATGTCGGTCAGGCGCATGATGGTCATGTCTACCCAACCGCCGTAGTAGCCCGACAGTGTGCCCAGTACCAGCGCGATGAGCACCGAGATGCCGACGGCCACGATGCCCACCGACAGGGAAATGCGGATGGCGTAAATCGTGCGGGCGTAGACATCGCGGCCCACCGGGTCGGTGCCGAGCCAGTGCTGCGCGCTGGGCGGGTCCAGCGCGTCAATGACACTCGTTTTGAGCGGGTCCTGGGGCGCGACGAGGGGCGCGAAGATGCCCATGAGCGCGAGCAGGACGATGAACACCAGGCTGACCATAGCCAGTTTGTGGCGGCGAAAGCGGCGCACCACGCGCGCCAGGGGCGTTTCGACGCTTGGCGTTACCGCCTGGCCCAATACCTGGGTGGGCGCGACACGGCTGACATCCGGGTTACCGACAGCCATTAGTAGTTGATCCTCGGGTCGGCCATCGCATAGGCGATGTCGGCCAGCAGATTACTGACGAGGACGGTGATGCCCGCCAGCAGGATGCCACCCATAAAGACGGGGTAGTCACGGTTGTTCATGGCCTCGACCATGGTCGTGCCGATGCCGGGAATGTTAAAGATGGTCTCGACCACGACCGCGCCGCCGAACAGGTGGGGGATTTGCAGGCCCAGGATGGTGATGAGGGGCAGGGCGGCATTCTTGAAGGCGTGTCTGAGGTTGACCACCTGCTCCGCCAGCCCCTTGGCGCGGGCTGTGGTGATGTACTCCTGCTGGAGGACTTCCATCATGCTCGACCGCGTGTAGCGCAGCAGGCTGGCCGTGCCGCCGATGGACAGCGCGATGAGGGGCAGCACCATGTGTCGCGCCAGGTCGGCCAGGCTGGCCTCCTCCCCCGGCGTGCGCAGGCCTGAGGTGGGGAACCAGCCCAGCGTGAGGGAGCCGATAAAGATGAGGATGAGGGCAAAGAAGAAACTCGGCATCGCCACGCCTGAGAACGAGAGCGCGGTCAGGCTATAGTCGAGCCACGAGTAAGGCCGCAAGGCGGAGATCATGCCCAGGGTGATGCCCACGACCGTGGTGATCAGCATGGACAGCGCCATGAGCAGAATGGTGTTGCGGATGCCCTCCCCAATCAGCGTGCCCACCGACCGCCCTTTGACAATCGAGTAGCCCAGGTTGCCCTGGACGACCTCCCGCAGCCAGAGACCGTAGCGCACCGGCAGCGGCTTGTCCAGACCCAGGTTGCGCCGCATCTCCTGCACCTGCTGCTCCGACAGGAGGCGAATCTCCATCGGGTTCATCATCGAGGTGATGGGATCGCCCGGCGCCAGGTTGATGAACAGGTAGTCCAGGGCCGTGATGCCCAGGAGGAGAAAGGGGATTAGAATCAACCGCCGCAGAATGTACTGACGCATGTCTCCTCAATCCGACGGAGGACGGAGGAGTCCCATCTTCCTCCGTCTTCCGTCTTCCGTCTTCCGTCTCTTGTCCTCCGTGGCGCCTAGTCTACCCAGGCGTTTTGCAGTCCACCCCAATCGGTGTAGCCGCTCGCCATGTAGATGGGCAGCAGGTCGTGGACGCGCTTGTTGATGGCCCACACATTCGGGCTGAAGGAAATCATCAGGAAGCGCGCTTCGTTCGCCAGAATCTCCTGCATCTCGTAGAGGGTCTTCTTGGCCTCGTCGTCGGAGAGGGGACCGTTGAACTTGTCCGACAGTTCCTCGTAGCGCTTGTCGGCCAGGCCCGTGTAGTAGCTCTCGGCGACCCGCGAGTCGAAGTAGGAGGCGACGGCGCTGGGGTAGCCGATGGGGTAGGAGGACCAGGTCAGGTCGAAGGTCGGGTTCTTGCCGCGCCCCGACTTCAGGTCCGGCTCAATCTGGTACTCGGTCTGGACGCCGACCTCGGCCCAGTAGCCGTTGATAGCGTCGTAGATCGACGTGTCGGTCGGAATCTGCTGCACGAGCCAGCGCAGCTTGCGGTTGGGGTCCCAGCCGGCCTCCTTGAGCAACTGCTTGGCCTTGGCCGGATCGTAATCGTACTTCTTGAGATTGGGGCTTTCGCCGTACTTGGCGAGGTAGAGCATCGTGTTGATCTTCTCCGCCGCGCCAAAGTAGATCTTCCTGATAATCGCGTCGCGGTCTACGGCGTGGAGCAACGCCTGGCGGACGCGTACATCGGCCAGGTAGGGCTGGGCCGCGTTGAACGTCGTGCCGGTGCAGAGCGTGGCGCGCGGGGTGCGGTAGGTGAGGAAATCGAGCTTCTTCAGGCGATCCCACTCGCTCTCCGCGATCCAGCCCACGTCTACCTCCTTCTTTTCATCCGCCGCCGTCAGGGTCTGGCGGTCGGCGTAGGAGCGGTAGATGAGCTTGCCCAGCTTGGGCTTGCCGAAGTGATAGTTCTCGTATGGCTCGTAGACGATGTACTGGTCGGGAACGTACTCGACGACGCGGAACGGGCCAAGGCCGACATGCTTGGCGGTGGTGGCCCACTCGCTCTTGAGGATGTCCTGGGCTTTGGCGCGGTCCTTGAGGTAGTCTTGCAGGATGTGGGCGGGCGCCATCGAGATGTAGTTGAAGCCATCGAAGATCAGGTCGCGGTTGGAGGGCTTGATCAGGTCAAAGCGGACGGTGTAGTCGTCCACGACCTTGAGGCCGGTGATACGGTCGGCCTTGC
Organism: uncultured Anaerolineales bacterium; assembly: GCA_964522005.1. Classification (GTDB taxonomy): domain Bacteria; phylum Chloroflexota; class Anaerolineae; order Epilineales; family JAHCIE01; genus JAHCIE01. Next base: position 19,045 of record CAZFUK010000007.1, read on the forward strand.
CGTCAACCCACTCCTGCGCGCCCACGACGAAGGGGGCGAGATAGCGCGTCAGGATGTAGCCGCCCAGGTTGAAGCCGGCCATGTGGATGGTGAAGTCAACGTCCTTGGCGGTGAAGGGCTGGCCGTCGTGCCACTTGAGGCCCTTGCGCAGGGTGAACGTGAGGGTCTTGTTGTCGGGCGAGAACTCCCACTTCTCAGCGGCGTCGGGGTAGAACTCCTTGCTGGGTTCACGCATCTGGACGAGCTTGGCGTTGGCGAAGGTGTTGGCGTAGACCGCCGTACTGCCCGCGAAGCGGCGCAGGTGCATAAAGTGGTCGTTGCTCGTCTTCTGGCCGTAACCGATGGTCAGCGTACCGCCGGTCTTGACCTGGACCGCCGCCGTGGCCGCGGCGGTCGGGGCGGTGGTGGGCGCGACAGCGGGAACGGTCGGGAGAGCCTGCTGGACCTGGGGGGCAGCAGTAGGCGCCGCCGGCACGGGCGTCTGGGTCGTAGACGTGCAGGCTTCCAGCAGGCCGCCGCCGGCCACGGTCGCCGTCAAAGCCAGCCCGCGTTTGATAAAGCTGCGGCGACTGATGCGGGGGGACTTCGGAGCGTCGGACATAATGGTCTTCTCCTCCTCTAGAGTGGGAACATCACGACGGGCGCGGACGCGAACGTAGGAGGGGTTATACCATAGCGGTCCTGGAATGTCAAGCAGGATGGCTACTTGTTCCCGATTTAATTTATCACATGTCGACAGCCCCGTCTGCTCAGCGCATGTCCTGGCGGCTCTGGCGGTGCGACCCGCCCGATCCGGACGCGGCGATGTCGAGGTAGTTGTCGTGCCACAGCAGCACGTCGGCGCTGGCGTTGCCGTCGAAGCGGCCCACCGCCGCCGCCGAGCCGAGGGATGTGCCCGCCGACCGCAGCCCGGTCCAATTGCCCGTGCCGCTATACGAGACCTTCCAGTCGCAGTCGCTCAGGAACGAGCAGCTTGACGTCGCCACATCCGCCACCCCGTCGCCGTTGAAGTCCGCCACGGTGAGGTTGGCGACGTTGTCGGTCAATTTCGCGCGCAGGGCGGTCCAGGGCGAGGCCGCGCCGTAGCTCACCATCCACTTGCCGGCGACGACGCTGAACACGTCGGTCTTGCGGTCGCGGTTGAAGTCGCCGAAGCGCAGGTCGCCCAGGCGGAAGCCCGAACTGTTGATGGGGGTGAGGGGGCCGACCCCGCCGTCGGAGACATACCACTGGCTCCCGTCGGCGTAGAACACGTCAGCGCGGCGGTCGCCCACAAAGTCGCCCACGGCGAAGGCGTTGAGCCGCGCGTCGCTGGCGTTGAGCCGCTCCCAGCGGGACGCCCCGCCCCATGACACGACCCAGTCCCGCCCGTGTTGGGCCAGCACGTCCGTCCGCCCGTCCGTATCGAAATCGCCAAACCGCAGATTGGCTAGCGTGTCGGTCTGCGCGTTGAGGAAGCGCCACTCGGCGTTGGCCCCCGGCGCGTAGTACCAGGCCTGGCCCGTCGCCAGGAACAGGTCGTCCACGCCGTCGCCGTCGAAGTCGCCGACGGCCAGGTGGTCGGTCGGGTTGCCCGCGCCGAACTGGTTACCCCACAGCACCAGCTTGTTGTCGTCGCCCCGATTGGTCACGGCGGGAAAGAGGGGGTCGGGCGAAGAGGGCGAGATGGGCGTCAGATGGCGGCGCGAGATGTTGTCGTGGAACTCGGCCCGGAAGCAGGGATTACCGCGCAGGTCGAAGTTCTCGCGGTTGGCGCCCAGGAAGGTATTGCCCGCGATCTCCATGTACTGCCCGCCTGTCCCGCCAAACCCGTTGTCGCCCGTGCCGTGCATGTCAAAGTCCTGGGTGTACCACAAGTGGTGCTGCTTGGGCGCGTCATCCAGGACGAGGTTGTAGCGGGCGCGGTAGCTGGTGTAGGCCCGCCCGTCGCCCATGATGGCGTGGCGGTTGGAGACAAAGGTGTTGCCCTCGATGAGCGGGAAGCCGCCGTAGTGCGCCTCGACGCCGTAGCCCGCCTCCTGCTTCTCGTTGTGGTGGATGAAGTTGCGGGTGATGCGCACGGTCTGCGGGCGCAGGCGCGGGTCGCGGTGGTCGTGGACATTGCACGTATCGGGCAGGCTGTTGTCGCCCCACACGTCAATGGCGTGGCCGGTCCAGTCGGAGAGGTCGTTGTGGTCAATATTGATGCGCACGAACTGGTTGTCGTGGACGAGGATACCGCGCGAGTCGGGGCCGTCCCCGTCCGTGCTGCGGCTCGGCCCCCGCAGCCGCAGGCCGGTGATGCGCACATCGTTGCCGCCGACGGTGAGCATGGTGCCCTGGCGCAGGTTGAGCATGGTGAGTTCAGGCCCCATGTGCATGCCACGGCGGTCGCCGCGAATGGTGACACCTTCCGGGATGACGATGTTGTCGGCGGCCGGCGCCAGGTCAAGCGAGGCGCCTGGGTCAACCTGGATGACGGCGCCAAAGGTGGCGGTGTTGACGGCGGTGACGAAGTCCTTGTCCTGCGGCACGCGCACAAAGCCGGCCGTCGGCTGCCAGGGCAGGCCGTCCAGGGGGGCGAACGTCCAGAACTCGGCGTCCGCTAGCTCGCGGCGGCCGAGGACGAGGGGCGTGCGGTCCGTGCCGCGCCCGTTCTGTACTTTCACCACCAGGTCGCGGTTGGCGGCCAGGATGATGCTGTCGCCGTCCAGCGCGAAGATTTGACCCAGCGAGAAGACCGTGGTGCGGTTCTTCTCGTCCTGGAGTTCGAGGGGCGTTTCAGCGTTAGCGGCGGCCTCCGGGGCGGTATCCGGTGCGGCGTCGGAGGCAGCGTCGGGGGCGGCCAGGCCGTTGACCAGGCTCTGCTTGACGCCGATGACCTTGTTGCCCGCGCGCAGAATCACGTTGTGCCGGGCGTCTACTTCCTCGATGACCACTTGCTGGGCGACCGTGCCGTTACAGGTGTAGATGAAGACAGGGGAGCCGTTGACCTGGGGGGGCGGGCCGAAATCGAGGCATTTGCCGCTGTAGGTGCGGATGAAAAACGGGGGTTTAACCAGGGTACCAATCACGCCGCCCTGCGCCGAGGCGGCGGGAACACCGGCGGCCGAGGCGGCCACGAGGGCGAGCGCCAGTCCAAACGCCAGAGAGAGTAGCCGTTTCATCGCTATTTCCTTTCTGCTGCGCCGTTGGGAACAGTCCCTCGGTGACAGCATACAGGAAAGAGACGCCTGAGGCTGTTAGATGGGTTACAGCAGGGCTATGGCATGTCTTACACCGGCTGACGGCTGTAGAAGCGTACCTTATCGTCGTCTAGCTCGACGCCCAGGCCGGGCCGCTCGGGCGCGCGAGCCTCGCCCGCCCGGATGGGCAGCGGCTCGGCCAGGAAGTCGTCCTCATAAAAGAAGGGGCTGAGGATGTCGCACGGGAACTCCTCCGCGCCGATGCCGGGTGTCGCCAGGGCCAGGTGGATCATCGCCGCGCTGGCGACGCCCATTTCCAGGTTGCTGCCCACGGTGCACGTCAGCCCCGCCGCTTCAGCCACGGCGGCCACTTTGCGCGCTGGGCCGATGCCGCCGCCCTTGCCGACGTAGACCGACAGGACATCGGCGGCGTCCGCCCGCACGACGGCCATAGCGTCCTGGAGGGTGTAGACGCTCTCGTCGGCCATGACGGGCACCTGGACCTGCCGCCGCACATCGGCCAGCCAGGCCACGTCCACCGGCGCGACGGGCTGCTCCGCGAAGTAAATCTCGTACTCGGTCAGGCGGCGGATGGTCTGGACCGCGACGCGCGGCGACCAACCGCCGTTGGCGTCCACGCCCAGCCGCACGTCTGGCCCCACGGCCTCGCGCACTGCCCGCACCCGCGCCACGTCCCCCGCCGGCTCGATGCCCACCTTGACCTTCATCGTCCGAAAGCCCTGCTCGACCGCCCAGGCCGCGATTTCCGCCGCCTGCTCGGGCGGCTGCCCCGACACCGAGAACTTGGTGGGCACGAACTCTCGCACCGGCCCGCCCAGCAGCCGATAGACCGGCAGGCCGACCGACTTGCCCAGGAGGTCCCACAGCGCCATCTCGATGGCGGACTTGGTGAAGGGGTTGTTGGCGACGCCGACGCGCAGCTTGGCGGTAAGCCGCTCCACGTCGGCCGGGTTCTCGCCAATCAGTAGCGGCGCGAGGTAGGTCTGAACGATGTGCGCGGCCGTGACCTGGTCCTCGCCGCTCCAGACCGGCGTGCAGGATACCTCGCCCAGCCCGACCAGCCCCTCGTCGGTGTGGACGCGGACGAGCAAGAAGGGCGAGACGGTGTGCGCGCCGCGCCCGCCGCGAATGGCGCGGCGGGGGTGAATGGGGATGCTGACGGGCACCGTCTCCAGGCGCGTGATTTTCATGCCGACTCCGCCGCGCGGTAGAACTCGACCAGGGCGTGGGCGACACCCCGCACCACGGCGTCCAGGTAGCGCTGGCCCTGGGCCGCGTCGGCCTGGTCCGGGCTGTCGGTGAAGCCGTTGATGCTCTGCCAGAAGCCGTGGATCTGGGAGCGGTAGGGCGAGACCGGGCTGTGGACATAAGGCGCGGCCAGGTCGCGGTGGGGGCGCGGCTCGTGGACGAGTTCGGGGCGCAAGGCCAGTATCTGCGACGTCTCGTAGATGCCGGCGTGGCCGGGCAGCCCGCCCGGCATCTCGCGCCCGGCCTCGGCCACCGCGTCCCAGGCGATGTTCCAGTAGGACCCGGCCGCCAGGTGCGCCTCGTACTTCAGCGTCAGGTCGCGGGCGACCAACTGGACCAGTTCGTGGTTGCCGCCGTGGCCGTTGACGATGAACACCCGCCGAAAGCCGCTGATGATGAGCGTCTCAGCTAGCTCGTAGACCAGCTTGTAGTACGTCTCGGTGCTGAGCGACATGGTGCCGCCGAAGGGCAGATGGTGGTGCGACGAGCCAAACGGCAGCGTCGGCGCGACGACAACGGGGATCTGCTCCGCCACCTGGGCCGCCGCCGCGCGGCTCACATGCTCGACGGTGAAATAGTCGGTGCCGACCGGCAGATGGGGGCCGTGCTGCTCGACCGCGCCAACCGGGAAGACGACGAGCGCCTGGGGCGCGACGGCCCCAGCCTCCTCGCGCGTCATTTCCTGGAGTAGCAAGTGGGGTGTCATAGACATAAGCTATCCTCGCCTCTTCTGAGTCTGGTGTAACACTGGGCGGACTGGCTAGACTAGGGAATATAGCGTCCGTCTAACTCTGTCCATAAGGAGTAACACACCATGTTTCATTCGTTTATGACCCGTCCGTCCCGCGTCGCCCTCATCGCCGTCGCCGTCCTTCTCGCGCTCACCCTGGTCTCTAGCGGCGCGTTCGCCGCGCCGGCCTGTAAAGCCGTCTCGGGCAAGTTCACCCTTCAGGCCGTCAACGACCCCAGTTGCGCGTCGCCTGTCGGTCTGTGCGCCACGGGGTCGTATCAAGGGGTCATCAAGGCCACGTCGTCGTTCGTCGGCAGCGCCTTTATCGC
>CAZFUK010000008.1:0-6830 GCA_964522005.1 uncultured Anaerolineales bacterium
GCCGGGCAGTGGGTCGAGGCCAAAGCGCGGCGGGCGGTTGGCCGAGTCGTCGGCCACGTGGACCAGGCCGTGGTAGAGGGCCAGCGTGCGGTCATCCTTGTCGAGCCAGGGCAGGAGGTTCGCCATCGCCGTCATAATCGTCAGCCCCGGCCCCCAGCCCTGCGCCCGGTAGGTCGTGCCGAACTGTGCGCCCAGGGCCAGAATCTCGCCCGGCGGGACGCCCCGGTCCAGGAGGGACAGGACGGCCTTGACGATAATCAGGTTGAGGTCTTGCTCCAGCCCATCGGCCAGCCGCCCGCGCCAGTAGGCGGTCCAGTCTTTGGGCGCGCCCTGGGGGTCCACCCAGACCACGCCGTCTTCAACCGTCGTGGGGAAGACGCGCACGTCGTCGGCAAAGGGGTCAAATGTACCGCCGCTAGTCATGTCGAAGCGAGCATGATGCCAGTGGCAGGTCAGGATGCCGTCGCGCACGCTGCCCTTGCTGAGGGGGAAGCCCATGTGGGGGCAGCGGTTGTCAATGGCGTAGACCTGGTCGCCGTCCCGAAACAGGGCCACCGGCTGCCCCTCCACCGACACCACCAGACAGCCCTTCTGGCGTAGTTCCTCGACCGTCCCCGCCCGTACCCGCGCCCGCGTCGCAATGGTCATCGTGCCTCCTTGCTGATGATAAGATGGTCCCGCCACAGTATAGACCAGATGGGGCAGGCGAGCCACCCACCCCCGGACGGGCTGAACCTGTCCTTTGGGACAGGCGGTGCGCCCGCACGCCCGGTATAGGACTTGCTCTAACTTGACCGTCAGGTGTCAACTGAATAGGCTTGGCCTCTGTCCTACGCTGTACTCCGCCTGTCCGAGCAGCACTCCACCCCACTGTCAGAGGGCGTCCATGTGTGGCATCGCGGGCCTACTCTATCATGACTCCAGCCGCCCGGTCGAAGAAGCCTCTCTCCAGCGCATGTGCCACACCTTGCTCCACCGTGGCCCCGACGACTGGGGCCTCCACCTGGATGGCGCGGCCGGCCTGGGCATGCGTCGGCTGTCCATCATTGACCTGGCGACCGGCCACCAGCCCATCCACAACGAGGCCCGCACCGTCTGGACCGTCTACAACGGCGAAATCTACAACTTCGCTGAGCTGCGCCGGCAACTCGAAGCCCGAGGCCACCACTTCTACACGGCCAGCGACACCGAGGTCATCGTCCACCTGTACGAGGAGTACGGCCCCGACTTCCCGCGCCATCTCAACGGCATGTTCGCGGTGGCGGTGTGGGACACGGCGGCGCGACGGCTGGTGCTGGCCCGTGACCAGCTGGGTATCAAGCCGCTCTACTACGCGCTGCTGCCCGACCGCCTCCTGTTTGGCTCGGAGATCAAGGCTATCCTGGCTGACGGGCCAAGCTTGACCCTGGACCTGGACGCCCTGAGCCTCTACCTGTCGCTGCTCTATATCCCCGCCCCCCACAGCATCTACCGCGAGGTCCGCAAGCTCGAACCAGGCCATACCCTGGTCTACGAGGCCGGGCAGGCGGCCGTCCAGCCTTACTGGACCCTGGCCGCCCGCGAACCCTTGCGCCCGCCGTATGACACCCCGACGCTCCAGGCCGAACTGCGCGAGCGGCTGGCGGCGGCGGTCAAGGCGCAACTCGTGGCCGACGTGCCGCTGGGGGTCTTCCTCAGCGGCGGGCTGGACTCCAGCACCGTCGTCGCCTGTGCCCGCGCCGCCCACTCCGGCCCGCTCAAGACGTTCTCGATTGGCTTCGATGACCCGTCGTATGACGAGACGGGGCTGGCGCGCATCGTGGCCCGCCACTTCGACACTGACCACACCGAACTCACCGTGCGCCCCGACGCCACGGACCTCGCGCCCCGGCTGGTCGCCCACTTCGATGAGCCGTTCGCGGACTCGTCGGCCATCCCCACCTACTACCTGGCCCAGTTGACCCGCCAGCACGTGACCGTCGCCCTGGGCGGCGACGGCGGGGATGAACTCTTCGCGGGCTACGCCACCTACCAGGCCGACAAGCTCGCCCGCCTCTACGCCCGCCTGCCCGGCCCCGTCAGCCAGGGCCTCATCCCCGCCGTGGTGCGCCGCCTGCCGGTTTCAGACCGCAAAGTGAGCTTCGACCTCAAAGCGCGGCGCTTCGTGGCCCACGCCCTGCTCGACTCGGGCCGACGGCACTATGCCTGGAAAGCCTTCTTTAGCGACGACCTCAAGGCGGAACTCCTGGATCCCGACCTGCGCGCCGCCCTCAACGGCGGGCTGGACGGCTACGGGCCGTACCGCCGCCAGTACGAGGCCGCCGCCCATCTGGACGAGCTGAGCCGCTGTCAGTACGCCGATACGCGGGTGTCGCTCCCCGACGATATGTTGACCAAAGTGGACCGCATGAGCATGGCCCACTCCCTCGAAGCGCGTGTCCCGCTCCTGGACCTAGGCCTGGTCGAGTTCGCCTTCGCCCTGCCCGGCCGGCTCAAGATGCCGGGGCTGAAGCTCAAGAACTTTCTGCGCGAGACGATGCGCGACAGCCTCCCGACCGCGATTCTGCGCCAACCCAAGCGCGGGTTCAACGCGCCCATGTCGCGCTGGCTCAAGACAGACTTGCGGCCGCTGGTCGAAGCCTACCTGGCGCCCGAGGTCGTGGCGCGGCAGGGCTACTTCCAGCCCGCGACGGTGGCCCGGCTCGTCGCCGACCACCAGGCCGGGCGGGCCGACTACAGCCGCAACCTGTGGGCGCTCCTGATGTTTAACCTGTGGGCCGAACAAACCCCCGTTCATCCCTGACGAGGCATCTATGTCGGAACCTGAGCCGCAAGGCGTTGACGTCCAATCGCGTCCCTTAGCCCTGGTCGGGCGCAGCGCGGCCTTCATCGGCCAGCTCCTCGCCGCCACGGCCGTGGTCATCCTGCTCTGGTACCTGGTCCGCCTGGCCGCCGCCACGCCGCCCATCTTCCGCTATGCCCGTGGCGCGACGGCCGCCATCGCCCTGGCCGTGGTCCACATGCTCCTGACGCTGACGCTCCAGCGCCTGCTGGCCCGCTCGTCCTGGGCGCTGGACCGCGCGTGGACGTACCGCCTCGCCTTCCTGCTCAGCGCGGGCGTAGCGACCAGCCTGTGGATCAACCATGCCCTGATTCTGGACATCGGGCTGCGCGTGTACCACCTGGGCGGTGTCCTCGTCGGCGCCTTCTTCGGCGGGGTGCTGGCGACCTCGCTGGACGACGCGCTGTGGGAGGAGAGCTTGCCGCCCTCGCCCCAGTTGGTGGACGCCGTCCGCCAGCAGCACGCCGCCTACATGGCCGGCGCGCCGGCCGAGCCGCTGTCCAAGCGCGTCTTCGACATCCTCCTGTCGAGCGTCGGCCTCATTGTCTCCGCGCCCGTCTGCCTGATCATCTCGTTCCTCATCTGGGTTGAAGACCCAGGGCCGATTCTCTTCGTCAAGAACTCGGTAGGGCGGGGCGGCGTCAACTTCCTCCAGTTCAAGTTCAGGAGCATGATACGCAACGCCGAGGCCGAGACGGGTCCCATCCCCGCGCGGGTGAAGGACCCGCGTGCCCTGCTGGTGGGCCGCTTCCTGCGCAAGACCGCCCTGGACGAGCTGCCGCAACTGCTCAACATCCTGCGCGGCGACATGAGCTTTGTCGGACCGCGCCCCCACCGCACGGTCCAGATCCACGGCTGGCTCAAAGAGATACCCCAGTGGGCCGAGCGGCACCAGGTGCGGCCCGGCCTGTCGGGGCTGGCTCAGGTCGTCGGCAGCTACTACTACACGCCCCTCCAGAAGCTGCGCTACGACCGAGTGTACATCCGCCACATCAGCCTGGCGCTGGACATCAAGCTGCTGCTGCGGGCCTTCCGGGTGGTGTTCTGGCTGCGCTGGCAGCCCGACTGGGACGGCCACAGCCCGCGTACATGGTTGAGATGGGGGAGTTGACATTAGAGACCCTAAAGGTCCTGGAGACCTTTAGGGTCTTTCTACGTTACTTCGTGCTTTCGACGCGCTCCCAGAGTTGCTGGAAGGACTTGGGCCGCAGCCGAACGTCGAGCCAGCCTCGGAACCAGACGTAGACACGGGCGACCAGGAGCAGCAGCGTCCAGACCAGTTCACGCGGCGTGCGGGCAAACGACAGCGTGGCCCACAGCCCAAAGACGGCCTCGTTCCAGAACGAGCGCATCACCGGCCGGTCCTTGAGATAGGGCTGATAGTAGCCCGCCACGCCACGGATCTTCTGCCGCAGCCAATCCTGGAACGTGGTGGGGAAGCGGACGTAGACGCGGGCGTCGGGCGCGTAGCCAATGCGGTAGCCCTGGCTCCAGACCTGCATCGAGATGTAGCCGTCGTCGGACAGCACCTCCTCCGGTACGTGGTCTACCAGCCCCCGCCGAAAGGCATACAGATAGCCCGAACACTCGATGGGCTGGCCCTGGGCGGTGCGCCTGAGCCGCAGCCGATGCGCCCCCGCCTCGACCAGCACATGCGACCAGTAGCCCAGCAGGGTGCTCCGGTCGTTGAGCGAGACGGGCCGCCCGCTGACCGCGCCGACAGAGGGAGCGCGGAGCGGCTCGATGAGAGGCCGCAGCGCGTCGGCGTCCACGTAGACGTCGCCGTCGGTCAGGGCGACGATGTCATGGCGGGCCTGGGGCAGGCCCAGGTTGAGCGCGGCAGGCTTGCCCACGCCCAGGTCCCGCACCAGGCGCACCTGGGGGTACTGGGCGGCATAGCGCGTCACGACCTCGGCGGAGGGGCCGTCGGGGCAGAGGACGATGACCTCGTCCGGGACGGCGCCCGCCTGGTGGAGCAGCGCGTCGAGGGCCTGGCCCAGCGTCCTTTCTTCGTTGCGACTGGTGATGATGACGGTGAAGGGGAGGGGGTTGGTCGGCATGGCGCACCTGATGGTGGGGTCATTGGAGTGCGCCAATTATACCCGTGCCTCCGTTACGCGCGTAATTCGGATGTGAGGCTAAGGGTTGGGCTGATGCTTCCTGGTCGCCAGGTCGAAGGACAGGCGCAGCAGGTCAACCGCGCGGGCCACGTCGTCCGGGGTGCGGATGAACAGGCTGACCCAGCCGCTGTCGGGCAGGATGTGGTGCGGCTCGGCGCGGCCAGCCGCCACCACCTCATCCCGCACGCGGGTGGGGAAGGGGATGTCCACCAGGTAGTCGCCGTGGATGTGGCCGATTTCGCGCTTGCCGAGGCGGTACTCTTCGCCGCCGAAACGGTGGGGGTGGGCTTCCGCGCCCGGCCAACTGAGGACCGCCGCGCGGACTTGCTGGTGGGCGCCACGAACGGGCATAGCCATGCTCCTGAGCAGGGTCAGCGACGATTGAAGGAAGTGGAGTAGATTGGTGGGGCGGCGGAGGGTCATAAGATACGTTAGCCTCAACCTAACCCCCCGGCCCCCTTCCCTGCGAAGGAAGGGGGAGTTTGGCCCCTCCCTTACTAGGGGAGGGGACGGGGGAGGGGTTCGAAGGCGCGGACAGAACGACTACCAGAACTTCCACCACGGTCGGCCTGCGTCGCCGTCGGGCTTGCGCGGGCGGTAGTCGGGGTACGCGCCGACGAAGTGCAGGTGGTAGCGGTGGCCCAGGGGCGACTCGCTGTTGTCCACCGCGCACAGCAGGCCGAGCTTGTCGGTAAAGTCGAACAACTGCCAGGCGTCGCCCGCCGCGTACATGTCCTCCGGGTGGGCCTTCGGCTGGCGGCCCACGGCCAGCACGCGGTCCCAGGCGATGAGGTACGGCTCGATGTCGGCCTCCTCCACCTTGGGCCAGTGCTCGCAGACGAGGGCCGCGCTGCCGCGCCAGCTATGGCGCTCGCTGGGCGGCACGTCGCCCCAGAAGGCCGGGCGCGGGTTGAAGCGGTCCACCGCGTGGCCGTCCACGTAGAGCGAGTACATCCAGAAGGGCGTGTCGGGGATGCTCAGCGCGAAGACCGGCTGGAGGAGCGCTTTAGACAGGTAGGCGCACGCCTCCTGGAACTTGGTGAACGTCGGCGGGAACAGGACGCTGGTATGGCTGTAGGGCGACTCGGTGACGACCACGGCGTAGGGGTCGTCTTCCGGCTCGAAGAGGCGCACGAGCTTGCCCGCCCGCTGCGCGACGTAGAGGCGCAGGGCGCGTTCCACCTCCAGGTGACTCACATTGGCGATGCCCGCGATGTGGACAACCAGCGTCATACTCCCTCCGCCCGACCGCCGGGCGTGGACCGTGAACTCAAATAGGCGTGCCAGAGAATCCGCGCCGCGACCGCCCGCCACGGCCGCCAACCCTCCGCCAGCCGCGCCAGGTCGTCGGGGGCGGGGCGAACTGGCAGGCGTTTGACCCGCTGCGCGGCGACGGCCAGGGCCAGGTCGCCACGGGGCCAGACGTCCGGGCGGCGCAGGGCCATGAGGAGGTAGATGTCGGCGCTCCACTGGCCCAGCCCCTTGACCCGCGTCAACCGCTCGCGGACGGCAGCATCGTCCATCGCTTCCATCGCGTCCAGGTCTAGCTCCCCCTCAAGCACGGCCTGGGCCAACGCGCGGCCATAGCCCGTCTTCTGGCGGCTGAACCCAATCGCCTTGAGCGTCGCGTCGTCCAGGGTCAGGAAGCCGGCCGGCGTCAAGGGCGAGACGGTCTGGCCCAGGCGCTGAAAGGCCGAGCGCGCCGAGGCCAGCGACACCTGCTGCTCCAGGATGATGTGGATCAGCGTCGGGAAGCCGGCCGCCCGTTCCCAGAGCGGCGGCGGCCCGAACGCCGCTACGACCGAGGTCAGGTCGGCGTCGCGCTCGGCCAGGACCGTCACGGCCTCTGCTAGAGTGACGTGCGACAGCGCCACCGGGTACGCTTCTCT
>CAZFUK010000008.1:6930-23020 GCA_964522005.1 uncultured Anaerolineales bacterium
CGCAACGCCGGTTCCAGCGCGGGATACCGAAAGCGGTAGCCCCACCGCTCCAGTTGCGCCGGGACGACGCGCTGGCCCGTGGTCAGCGTTTGGGCGAACTCGCCCAACGCCGCCCGCAATGCTAGTCCCGGCACCGGCGCCCAGACCGGGCGGTGCAAGACCTGGCCCAGCGTTCGCATGAAGTCGCGGTGGCGGCGGGCGTCCGGGGCGACCACGTTGACCGGCCCGCGTACCCGCTCGTCCTCCAGGGCCAGCAGCAGGCTGTTCACCACGTCCTCGACGTGGACCCACGAGACCCACTGGTCGCCCGGTAGGATGTAGCCGCCCAACCCCAGCCGCACGGGCAGCGCCATGTAGTACAGCGGCCCGCCGTCCTTCGCCAGGACGATGCCGATGCGCTGCACGCTCGTCCGCACGCCCAGGGCTTCCGCCGCCCGCGCCTCCGCCTCCCAGGCGACACAGACCTGGGCCAGGAAGTCCGACCCCGGCGCGGCGGTCTCATCCAGGGGCGTGTCGTCGCGGAAACCGTAGACCCCGATGGCCGACGCGCTGACGAAGACCTGAGGCTTGACCCGCGCCTGGGCCATCGCCCCCACCAGCCCGCGTGTGCCGACCGTCCGCGTCTCCCGGATTTCGCGCTTGTACTCTGGCGTCCAGCGCGGGCCGAAGACCGGCGCGCCCGCCAGACTCACGACGCCATACGCGCCATCCACCGCCGAGGCCCAGGCGCCCTCCTCCGCCGGCTCCCAGGCGACGGTGTCGGCCAGGCCGGGCAACTGCTGACGGGCGCGGGCGGGGTCGCGGGAGAAGACCACGGGCGCGTAGCCCTGCTCTCCCAGCCGCCGACACAGCGCTGTGCCGATCAGCCCGGTCGCACCGGTGACAATGACTCGTCGGTCCATCCGGCTAGTCCGACTGGGCCAGCGCCAGGATAAGCTCGTAGGCGCGGTCCAGGTTGCGCTCGTCCAGCAGTTCGACGCGGTCGCCGTCGTTGTGCCAGACCAGGTTGAGGTAGTGGATGTTCGCCGCGCTCAGCATAGCGCCGGGCCAGCCGGCTGCGTTAAATACATTAGTATCACCCAGCGCGGTCATCATGCGGGCGACGCGCAGGCCGGGCTGCGCGGTCTTGAGCCGACGGGCGACCGCCTGGTCCACCGGCGCGTGCGACGCGACCGGGCGCAGCGTCCGCCCGTCGTAGACGACCAGGCCGCGCCAGGGGAGGGTGAAGACGAAGCCGGGCCGCTCTGAGACGGGGCGGGCGACGAGGCCGCCGCGTCCCAGCATGTCGAAGTTAAGCACCTCGCGCACGGCGAAGCCCGTCTCCCGCGCCCAGGCGACAAACGCCGCCGCGCCGAGCGAGCCGCGCTCCTCCTCGCCTGTCCAGAGGAAGGCCAGCGGGCGGGTGACGGGCTGACGGGCCAGGGTCAGGGCGGCGGCCAGCAAGACAGTCACGCCGCTGGTGTTGTCCGACGCGCCCTGGTAGGTCGGCCGCTCGCTGGCCTTATCCCAGTGGGCGACGAACAGGGTGGCCGGACCGTCGGGGCCGAGGCGGAGCAGCCAGTTGCCCTGGCGCGAGTCCGGAATGGGGATGCGTTGCGCCGCCAGCGCGTGTTGGCCCAGCCATTGCTCAAGATAGCCCTCGCGGCCCGCGTTGTCTAGCCGGACCAGGTCATAGAGCGGGGCGTAGCGGCCCCCTGGCGCGACAGGCACATCGGGCGTCGGGTGGTACTGGGCGAGGTCGGCCAGGTAGGCCACGCCGTCGCCCAGGCTCCGCCCGTTGAGGGCGAGACCCACACCCAGCGCGCCCACCAGGGCGCCCATGATCCAGCGCATCGGCCGCATGTTCACCTCGGGTCGAAGCATCATTCACTAGATTATAGAGATTATAGGCGAACCGAGCGCCGGGCGGCCAGCCTGAATTGACATTTCAGGCCCGGTAGAGTACGATTCAGGGCGAAATGGTCGTGTGAGGGATTATGTCTGAGTTGGGACAGCAGTTGCGCCAGGCCCGCGAGGCGCGCGGCCTGACGTTAGCTGACGTGGAAGCCGATATCAAGATTCGCCAGCCGATACTCCAGGCCATCGAGGCGGGCAATGGGGCGGAGCTGCCTCCGCTGGCCTTCTCGCGCGGCCTGATGCGGAAGTATTCCGCCTATCTCAACCTGGATCCGGGCTGGGCGGTGGAGTTGTTTGAGCGGGAGAACGGGCGGGTTCAGCCGGCCCGCTTCGCGCCGGTCCTGGAAGAGCCGCTCTACCGTCGCGGGCGCGACTGGTCCGAGATACTGCTGACAGCCGGCGTCGCCCTGCTGTGCGTCATCGTCGCGGCGGCCGTCTGGCAGTACTCCATTATGCCGCTGCGCCAGACGGCGCGTCCGACGGGCGGGACCGCCGCGCCGTCGGTCAGCCAGGCGGCCGCCACCCCCGTCGCCCTGGCCGAAGCGACCGCCACGGCTGAGAGTAGCGCTGTCGGCGTCGCCTCGCCGACGCTGCCCCCACCGCCTCCGTCGCCCACACGAACGCCGGTCCTCGAACCGACACCGGGCGGTGTCATCCCGCCCACGCCGACGCTCCTGCCGACCATCGGCGCGACGCACACGCCCGAACCGCCGACCCCGGCCCCGACCACGCCGCCCAACGAGGTCGAAGTCTCGGTGGAAATCACGCAGCCGAGCTGGATCGCCGTGTCGGTGGACGGCAAGCAGGTCTTCGCGCGCATCCTCCAACCAGGGCAGAATATGGCCTGGCGCGGCCAGAAGAGTGTGGTGCTGCGCACGGGCAACGCGGGCGGGACGATTATCTTCGTCAATGGGCAGTCGTTGGGCACGCTGGGCAGTCCGGGCGCGGTGATCGAGCGCGAGTGGCAGATGGGCCAGGGGGATGTGATTATGGTCAATCCCAACCAGGCCCCAAACCAGGCCCCGCCGTCCCCCCGCCCGCCCACCGCCACCCCACAACCCTGACGCTGGTTTACGGCTAAACTTCGGTGCGCTGAATCATCCAGCGCACCGTTTTTGTCGCCAGCCGGTCGAACGCCGCGACGGCCAGGGCGAGGTGCTCCTCGCGCGTGTCCTCTTCGGGCGCGTGGGACAGCCCGCGCAGGCTCTGGACGAACATCATCACCGTCGGGACGCCCGCCCGCGCGACCTCGGCCGCGTCGTGCAGCGGGCCGCTCGGCAGCCGGTGGGCCACGCCGCACGTTTCCTCAATCGCCCCTGCACATAGCTGAATCAACTCCGGATGGAACGGAATCGGGTGGATGTTCCACAGCCGGCTCCATGTGATGACTAGCCCCTCTGCCTGGGAAAAGCGCTCGCCGGCCGCCTGGGCCTCGGCCAGCATCCGCGCCAGCGCCTCGGCCTCCAGGTGCCGCTGGTCCAGCGTCAGGTCGCACTGGCCGACGACCGCCGTCGGGATGCCCGGCTGGACGCTGAGGCGCCCCACGGTACACACGCCGCCGTGCCGCCGCGCGATGTCGCGGATTTCCAGCGCCAGGCGCGCCGCGCCCGCCAGGGCGTCGCGGCGTTGGTCCATCGGCGTCGAACCGGCGTGGGCCGCCTGTCCCGTGAAGCGAATGGCGTGGCGTTCAACGCCGAACGTGCCGACCACCGCGCCCAGGGGCAGCCCCAGGCTCTCCAGCACCGGGCCTTGCTCGATGTGGAGTTCGATGTAGGCAGCGGCGTGGTCGAGTTGACGCCACGCCTCGAGCATGCGGTCTACCTGGACGCCGTACTGGGCCAGCGCGTCGGGCATGCGCACGTCGTCGCGGTCAGCTAAACCGTGCAGGGCGGCGGGAACCAGCGAGCCAGACACGGCGCTGGAGCCGAGCAGGCTGTGGCCGAAGCGCGCCCCTTCCTCGTCCGCCCAGTCCACCAGCCGCACGGTCACCGGCGGGGTCCCTTCGTCGGCCAGGCGGCGCAGGATTTCCAGCCCGGCCAGCACGTTGAGGGCGCCGTCCAACCAGCCGCCGTTGGGCACCGAGTCCAGGTGGCCGCCGATGAGCAGAGCCTGGGGCGACTGGCCGGGCAGGGTCGCCCACAGGTTGCCCGCCTCGTCCACCTCGACCTGCACCGGTAACTGGGCCAGCCGGGCGCGCAGCCACTCCCGCGCCCGCGCCCACATCGGCGTCCAGGCCACACGCTGCGCGCCGTTTGTATCGCCGGTTAGCTCGCGCAGTTCCTTGAGTTCAGCGATGGTGCGCTGGGGTTCAAGCATAAGACTGTGCTACCGTCCGCCAGGGGCGGTGACTTCAGGCCCTGGGCGTAGGTCCAGGGGGGCCAGCGGCTCACGCCGTTCGCGGATGGCGAAGCTGGCGAGGGCGGCCAGGCCGGCGATACCCGCGTTGACCAGGATGGCGAGGCTGTAGTTGTGCATGATATCGTGGTTCAGCCCGGCCAGGTACGCGCCGACGGCCGACCCGACGTGCATGACGGGGAAGATGACGCCGAACAGGAAGCCCGACGAGCGGCGGCCCCAGGTCTCAGCGGTAATCGCCGCCGAGAGGGGCGTGGTGGAAGTCCACGACAGGCCCAGGATGACGCCGAACACGAACATCATCCAGTCGCTCCGGGTCACGGCCAGGACGAGGAAGGACAGCGCCCGCAGGCTGTAGGTGACGCCGAGCGGCACGCGGCGGCCAATCCCGTCCGACCAACGGCCGATGAGAACCGCCCCAAGGATGCTGAACAGGCCCGATAGGCCGAGCGCGTCGGCGGCCAGGTGCTGGTCCAGGCCGATGTCGTCGGCGTGGGCGACGAAGTGGACCGAGGCGAAGCTCATGGTGAAGCCGCAGGCGAAGACGCCGATCAGCAGCTTCCAGAAGGTCGAGTCGCCCATCGCCTGCCAGAGCGAGACGTGGCTTCCCTGGGCCTGAACTTCCTTCGTGGTCAGCCGCCCCTCGGCAGGCGCGTCCCGTAGCAGGAGCAGCACCAGCGGCAGGACGGCGACGAGCATGAACAGGCCCAGCGCGCGGTAGGAGACGCGCCAGCCGCCGAAGCCCAGCAAGTAGGAGGCGAGCGGGGTGATGGCGAGCTGGCCGATGGCGACGCCCGACGTGGTCAGCGACAGGGCCAGCCCGCGTTGTCGCCGCGCGAACCAGCGATTGACCATCGCCGTCGAGATGACGGGGGAGACGAGGGCGAAGGCCAGCGCGCCCAGCAGGCCATAGATCAGGTAGATCTGCCACAACTGGTCGGCCACGCTCATGCCCAGCAGCACGGCAATGGCGAGGACGAAGCCGGCGGTGATGAACCAGCGCGGGCTGAAGCGGTCAATCAGCCAGCCGAGCGGCACCTGGACCAGGCTGGTCAGCAGCAGGCTGAGTGAGACGACGGCGGCTAGCGCGCTGCGTTCCCAGCCGAACTCCTCGGTGAGCGGCTTGAGGGCCACGGCGAAGGTGAAGCGGCTGCCCGCCGCCAGCGCCGAGACGGCCATAAGCGCGCCCACCACGACCCAGCCGTAAAAGACCTTCTTGGACATACCCTTTGACCCCTGAACGTAGTGGGGCGTGGCCACCACGCCCGTCTGAGACCTCGATTATACGGCGATAGCCCAGCCTGTCAACCACCGGGGACTTGGACGCCCGCCCGACGTGGGGTATAATAAGGGGATGGAAAGATGTTGAGGTGTTGAATGCGCTATTACCTGATGACGATGGGCTGTCCCAAGAACGTCGTGGACTCGGAGGGGATGGACGGGCTGCTGGCAAACGCCGGCTATCGCCCGACGCAGCGCCCCGACCGCGCCGACGTCTTGATTGTCAATACCTGCGGCTTTATCGGCCCGGCCAAGGATGAATCAGTCGCCGCACTGCGCGAACTGGGCGCCAGGAAGCGGCCCGGCCAGTTGCTCATCGCCACGGGCTGCCTCGTCCAGCGGGCGGGCGCGGCCCTCCAGCGCGAGATACCCGCCGTGGACGCCGTGCTGAGCACGCGCCGCTGGTACGAGATCGCCAACCTGGTCGCCAACCTGCGCCAGGACCGCTACGGCGACATTCCGGCCGAGGGCCTGGTCCAGGCCCCCGACCTGCTGACCGCCAACATCGGCCTGACGCTCAATCGAGCCGAAGCTATGCCCGCCGAGGCCATCGTCAACCCGGTGGCGCGGCGGCCCGTGGGCGCGAGCGCCTATCTCAAGATCGCCGACGGCTGCTCCGCGCCGTGCGCCTTCTGTACCATCCCCGGCATCAAGGGGCCGTGGCGCAGCAAACCCGTGGCGGCGGTGGTGCGGGAGGCCGAGTCGCTGGTAGCGCAGGGCGTCCAGGAACTGATTCTGGTCGCCCAGGACCTGACCGCCTATGGCTACGACTGGGGCCAGCGCGACCAACTGGCCGGCCTGCTCGACGCCCTGTGCGCCGCCCTGCCCACCTCTGTCTGGCTGCGCCTGATGTACGCCTTCCCCGGCCGCGTCACGCCGCGTCTAATCGAGACGATGGCGCGCCATCCCCAGATTGTCCACTACCTGGACATGCCCCTCCAGCACGGCGCGGCGGCCACCCTGGCGCGTATGCGTCGGCCGCTGCCCTCGGTGGCGGGCCGCAATATCCGCGACCTGCGCGCGGCCATGCCCGACATCGCCATCCGCTCCGGCTTCATCGTCGGCTTTCCGGGCGAGACCGAGGCCGAATTCCAGGGGCTGCTCGACTTCCTGACCGAGCACGAACTGGACAAGGTCGGCGTCTTTACCTTCTGCCAGGAGGAAGGTACGCCGGCCGGCGCCATGCCCGACCAGACCCCGGCCGAGGTCAAGGAGGAGCGGCGGGCGCGGGTCATGGAGGTGCAGCAGGGCATCAGCCTCAAGCGCAACCGGGCGCAGGTGGGCCGCGTCCTCGACGTGCTGATTGAGGGCACGGGCGACGGGCTAAGCATTGGCCGCTCGTACCGCGACGCGCCTGAAGTGGACGGCATGGTCCTCATCCAGCAGGAACTCCCAACGGGCCGGCGCATCGCGGTCGAAATCACCGCCGCCATGGAGTATGACCTGCTGGGTCGGCCGGTTGAGCCGGCGCTGGCCGAGGCGGCCGATCTGGACCTGATTCCCGTCGGCGCCATTCCGACCAAGCCCAAGCGGCACGGGCGTCGCTAGAGACGCAACAGGTAGGTAGAGACGTGACGGGTGCGTAGAGACGTGCCACATGTGTAGAGACGTGACATGTCACGTCTCTACACACATAGTGAAGAGGCGAAGCATGCTCCCCAAACCCAAACACCTCTCGCCCGACTACGCGGCCTGGTTCCAGGACCCCAGCGTCGTCGCCGCCTACCCCCGCCGGCCGGCCTACCCGCCGGAGGTGTTCGACGCCTTGCTTGGCCTCATCACCGACACGCCGCGCACGGTGTTGGACGTTGGCTGCGGCCTGGGCGACCTCGCGCGGCCCCTGGCACCGCTGGTCGAGCGGGTAGAGGCCGTGGACCTGTCAGCCCCGATAATTGAGGCCGGGCGGCGGATGCGCGGCGGCGACCACGCCAGCCTGCGGTGGATCCACTCGGCGGTGGAGACGGCCCCGCTCGCCCCGCCCTACGCCCTCATTGTGGCGGGCGACAGCCTGCACTGGATGGACTGGGCGACGGTCCTGCCGCGCTTCGCCGAGGTCCTGACGCCCCACGGCGTTCTGGCGATGGTCGGGCGCGACTGGACCAACCCGCCCGAACTGGCCGCCCGTCTGCGCCCCCTGTTCCGCCGCTACTCCGCCAACCGCGACTACCAACCCTTCGACCTGGTCCAGGAGTTGGAACAGCGCGGCCTGTTCCATAAGCTGGGCGAGCAGGTCATTCCCCCCTCGCCCTGGCGGCCCACCATGGACGATTACATCGAGTCGCGCCACTCGCAGAATGGCCTGTCACGCGAGCGGATGACGGCGGAGGACGCCGCCGCGTTCGATGCCGAGGTGCGCCGCGCGATCCTGGACACCTGGCGCGAGGGCTACGTCGGCCTGTGCGACGGCCACCTCGACCTGGTGGTCGAGTCTAACATCGTGTGGGGCCGGCCCCTTCATCATTGAGACACAAGTATGGATACCCTCCCCCAACTGCCCCTGGTTCCCCCAACCGAGCTTCAGCAGCGCGTACGCCAATTCCAGGCGCGGCTCCAGTCCGCCCAGGTGGACATCGCCCTGGTGGTCCAGGGGGCGGACCTGCTCTACCTGTCGGGCACGCGCCAGCAGGCGCACCTGCTCGTCCCGGCGGCCGGCGCGCCGCGTCTGCTGGCCCGCAAGAGCGTCAGCCGCGCCGAGCGCGAGAGCGCCTGGCCGACGACCGCTCTGCGCTCGCTGCGCGACCTGCCGCCCGCCGTCGCGGAGGCGGTGGGGGGCGCGGCGCGGCGCATCGGCCTGGAGTTGGACGTCATGCCGGTCAACACGTTCCGCCAGTACGAGGCGCTCTGGCCGGGCGCTGAGTTGGTGGACGTGGGGAGCCTGCTGCGCGAGCAGCGGGCGGTCAAGTCGGCCTGGGAAGTCGAGCGCATTGCCGAGGCGGGCGTGATGATGGACGGCATTCTCCAGGCCGTGCCGGGCATCCTACGGGAGGGGATGACCGAGTTGGAGTTTGCCGGGCGGCTGGAAGGGGTGGGCCGGGCGCTGGGCCACCAGGGGCTGACCTCGATGCGCAACTGGAACATGGAGTTGTTCTACGGCGCGGTCGTGGCCGGGCCGAGCGCGGCCGTGCCCGGCCACTTCGACGGCCCGCTGGGCAGCCTGGGGCCGAGTGTGGCGGCGCCGGTCAGCGCGAGCCGCCGTCCCATTCGGCGCGGCGAACCGGTGGTGGTGGACTACATCGCCGTGGCCGAGGGCTACCTGTGCGACCAGACGCGGGTGTTCAGCCTGGGGCCGCTGCCCGACTACCTCATGGACGCCCACCAGGCCATGCGCGAGGTCT
Organism: uncultured Anaerolineales bacterium; assembly: GCA_964522005.1. GTDB lineage: Bacteria > Chloroflexota > Anaerolineae > Epilineales > JAHCIE01 > JAHCIE01. The sequence continues at coordinate 15,798 of CAZFUK010000008.1, forward strand.
ACGCCGCGATTGCCCAGGCCGCGAAGCCGGGCGCGCGCGGCGGCGACGTGTATGACCTGGCGGTGGCGAAGGCGGCCGAGGCCGGGCTGGCCGAGGTGTTCATGGGGCCGGGCGAGCAGCGGGTGTCATTTGTGGCGCACGGCGTCGGCCTGGAGGTGGATGAGTTGCCGCTGCTGGCGCGGGGGTACAAGGGGGAGTTACAGGCGGGGATGGTGCTGGCCGTCGAGCCGAAGGCGATCTTTCCGGGCGTGGGGGCGGTGGGGATGGAGAATACGGCGGTCGTGACGGAGACGGGCCTCCGCAGCCTATCCATCTCCCCCGAAGAGATTGTCATCCTCTAGACGCTAGACCTATGCGCCTTCATCGAACAAGTCAAACAGACCTGGTATGACCGACTCGACCCGAATGACACACTGAGGGAAGTGGAGCGGCGCGACAGTCTTGCCGGGACCAAACACAGCAACGTTTTGATAGAAGGATGTCCCGTCTGGCAAAACGAGGGGGTCGCGGTGGACTTTGATACACAGATCTACCAGGTTCATGATCCAGTAGTCGGGCAAGCCAGCCGCCGCATACAGTGAGGCTTTCCCCTGGCTATCGCCGGCCAGAGTGGTGTCGGAAATCTCAACCACGAGCAGAATATCCTCGGGGTAGGGATGACGCTCAACGTAGTCCTGCTTGCGATACCGCGCCAACACGAGGTCTGGCTCTGGCTCGGACGTGAGAGAGGGAAGGGTGATTGGGCTTTGGGTCCTCACAATCACGGAGCGGCCCAGGCAGGCATAAAACTCCATTTGCAGGCGGCTGAGACCGACGGCATGCGCGGGACGCTGGGGCGACATGGTGTAGATGACTCCTTCCAGCAATTCGATGTGTTCCCCCGGCTGAAACAACCCCATGTCAATGAGCTGGTGGTACTCGTCCAGGGTGAAGCGCCGCACCCACGCTGGGACGGGAGATGACCGCTCGGTGACAACAACTGTACTCATAGTCCCTCGTTTTACATAAATTCGATGAGTCGAATCTGCTCTGGATCAATCGCCGCTAAGGCCGCCAGTTCCGCCTCGCTTGGCGGCGGGGCCACCGGCGTCGTGTCGCTTACGTCTAGCGGGAAGCCCGTGGCGGCGCGGACGGCGTCGGCGCTCGTGTAGGGGAAAAGCTGCTCCACCTGGAGGCGGCCCTCGACGCGGCGGAAGACGCACAGCGGCGTCACCACGCGGTCCACGTTGCCCGCCGCCGTCACAAAGCCCACGCGCTCGACCAGGGTACGCGGGTCGTGCTTGGTGCGCCACAGGATGACCCGCCGCGCCGTGGGCATCAGCGCCGCCGAGCCAGCCCCGCCCGGCAGGCGCACTTTGGGCTGGGCATACGGCCCAATGGCGCTCATGTTGATGCGCCCCTCCGCGTCAATCTGGACCCCCGACAGGAACACCGTATCAATCGCCCCACGCGCCGACATGTCGAACAGGTCGGCCAGGGTGACCAGGCTGTGCGTGCCGGCCAGGAGGCGGGCGTCCACCGTCGAGGCCGGCAACTGGGCCGGGGTCGGGTTGGCGCTGCCGGTGATGTTCAGGTAGACCAGGCGTGGGGCGTGGAGACGCTGGGCCAGCAGGCAGGCGACCATCGGCAGGGGCGAGGCGACGCCGTGGAAGACCCGCTCGCCGTCGCGCAGGAGCCGCGCCAGGGCGACGGCCATCATGGTGGCCTGGTCGAGGGTGGTGGGTGCGTCATGCGTCATGGGTAGGGTGTGCGTCATGCTGAGTAAGCCAGGGCGCGCTCGGCCAGGATGTGCTCCTCGATGAAGCGGTGGTACGCTGGGTCGTCGGCGCGGGCGGCGTCCACGTAGGCGGCCAGGAAGGCGTGGTCATAGTCGTACTCGCCCGCGCAACTCAGCGGCCAAGCGCCGTGCGGCGCTTCGACCACTGCCTCCACCAAGTAGCCGGGGATAGCCGTTAGCTCGGGCTGGCGGGCTAACCTCTCGCCCGGTACGACGCGCTCGCAGGTGAGAATCACGCGGCGGGCGGCCTGGGCGATCAGCACGTCCTCAAAGCGCGTGCCGTAGATGACGCCATTGCCCTCGGCGTCGGCCTCCTGGACATGGACCACGGCCACGTCGGGCTGGATCGCCTGGACCGCCACCAGGCTCTGGCCGGAGTAGGGGTCCTGGACGGTCTTGAAGCCGCTGGCCGCGACGACGTCCGAGCCGTGCATGCCGGCGATGGGCATGAAGGGCACGCCCTGCACCGCCGCTCGCAAGCCGGTGATGATGGAGTAGCAGGCGTGCTCGCGCAGCTTGACGCGGCCCGTCTCAATGGCGTGCCGATAGCGCGGGGCGAGGCCGAAGACGTTCTCAAAGCCGACAAAGGCCAGCTCGGCCCGATCCACGCAGCCCGCGCCGCACAGTAGGTCGGTGTCGTAGGACGAGGCCGTCTTGACCAGCGTCAGGTCGCGCCGGCCCTGGCGCACGAGTTCGTGGACCACAGCGCACGGCGCGCGGTGGAGGGTATTGCCCCCCAGGGCGAGGACCGCCCCGTCGGGGATGCTGGCGACGGCTGTCTGGAGTGCGACGCGCTTATCGAGCATGACTGGCCTCCTGCCCTGTTTGAGAGTATTATAAATGGCCGTCGCGCCTGACGCAAACGGGCCGCCGGATACTCGTGGAATCAAACAAACCGTTAAGGAGTCATCGAGATGCCGAAAATTGCCATGATCGGCGCGGGTAGCGTCGTCTTTACCAAGAACCTGCTGGGCGACATCCTGAGCTTTCCGGAACTCGCCACCTCCCATATCGCCCTGCACGATATTGACGCGGGCCGGCTGGAGGCGGGCGAACGCATGGCGCGCTGGACGGCCGGCCAACTCGGCGCGTCGCCGACCATCACCGCCCACCAGGACCGCCGCGCCGCCTTGGATGGCGCGGACTATGTCATCAACATGGTCCAGGTGGGGGGCCACACGGCCACCATGCTTGACTTTGACATCCCCAAGCAGTACGGCCTGGAGCAGACCATCGGGGATACGCTGGGCATCGGGGGCATCTTCCGCGCCCTGCGCACCATCCCCGTCCTGCTCGACATCTGCGGCGACATGGCCGAGGTGTGCCCCAACGCCTGGCTGCTCAACTACACCAACCCCATGGCGATGCTCGTCTGGGCGGTGACACGGGCGACCCGCATCAAGGTCGTGGGCCTGTGCCACAGCGTGCAGGGGACGGCGCGGGCGTTGGCGAAGTACTGCGACGTGCCCTACTACGAACTGGAGTACGACACGGCGGGCATCAACCACATGGCCTGGTACACCACCCTCAAGTGGAACGGGCAGGACATGTACCCCACCCTACGCGAGGCGATGGCCCACCGCTTCGTCTACGCCAAGGACAAGGTGCGCTTCGAGATATTTCGCCACTTCGGCTACTTCGTGACCGAGTCCAGCGAGCACATGGCCGAGTACACGCCCTACTTCATCAAGAGTCCGGCCGAGGTGGACCGCCTGGACATCCCCATTGACGAATACCCGCGCCGTAGCGTCGCCAACGTGCGCGAGTACGAGCACACCATCGAGAAGCTGCGGACCGGCCGCGACTTCAGGATTCAGCGCAGCGAGGAGTACGCCTCGCTCATCATCCACTCGCTGGAGACGGACACCCCGCGCTACATCTACGGCAACGTGGAGAACCAGGGGCTGATTGACAACCTGCCCCAGGGCGCGTGTGTCGAGGTCCGCTGTAATATGGACCGCCAGGGTCTGCACCCCGTGCCCTACGGCGCGCTGCCGCCCCACCTCGCCGCCCTCAACCGGACGAACATCAACGTCCAGGAGTTGACGGTCCTGGCCGCCCTCGAAGGCAACCGCGACCACGTCTACCACGCGGCCTACCTGGACCCGCACACCGCCTCGGTCCTGACGCTGGACCAGATCCAGGCGCTGGTCACCGACCTGATTCACGCCCACGGCGACGCGCTGCCGGCCGGCGTGCGCACCGCGCGGGAGAAGGTGGTGGTCAACGGGCGCGTCCCCGCCTGAACCAGGCTCAACCACCCCAGCCCAAAGAGACATGGACATGATTTACATGATTGACAGGATGAACCAAGAAAGCGCAAATCTTGTTAATCACGTAAATCATGTCAAAATATCTGGTTTCGGCAATGCTCAGGCGTTCGGTAAGGTTAATATGAGCCAATGTATCGAATATAGACGTAATGCGTAGTGCGTATTCCGTATTTCGTATTCACTTCTGTGACTCTGTAATACGAAATACGCATCACGAAACACGAAATACGAAGTAGGATACCATGCTGGAGAAACTGGCGCAGATCGAACAGCGCTATGATGAGATACACGACGCGATGGTCCAGCCCGATGTGCTGGCCGATATTGACCGCCTGAACGGCCTGGCGAAGGAGCAGACCGAGCTTCAGCCCCTGGTGGACGCCTACCGCGAGTTGAAGCGGGTCAACGCCCAGCTAGCCGAGGCGCGCGAGTTGATGGACGACGCGGAACTGGCCGAGTTGGCGAGCGCGGAGATTCCCGACCTGGAGGGCCAGGCGGAACGGCTCGAAGCCGACCTCAAGCGGCTGCTGCTGCCCAAGGACCCCAACGACGCCCGCGACGTCATCATGGAAATCCGCGCGGGCACCGGCGGCGACGAGGCGGCCCTGTTCGCGGCCGACTTGTTCCGCATGTACCAGCGTTACGCCGCCAACCAGGGCTGGCGCGTGGATGTGATCACGGCCAGCGACACGGGCATCGGCGGCTTTAAGGAGATTATCGCCGAGGTCAAGGGGCGGGGGGCCTACTCACGCCTCAAGTACGAGAGCGGTGTCCACCGTGTCCAGCGCGTGCCGGACACCGAAGCCCAGGGCCGCATCCATACCTCGACGGCCACGGTCGCCGTGCTGCCCGAGGTGGATGAAGTGGATGTCAGGATTGACGACAAGGACCTGCGTATTGACGTCTATCGCTCGGGCGGCCATGGCGGGCAGAGCGTCAACACCACCGACTCCGCCGTCCGCATCACCCACCTCCCCACTGGGCTGGTGGTGACGTGCCAGGACGAGAAGTCGCAGCTCAAGAACAAGCTCAAGGCCATGTCCGTGCTGCGCGCGCGGCTGTACGCCATCGAGCAGGAGCGGCGGCAGACCGAGTTGAGCGAGGCGCGGCGGTCGCAGGTAGGGACGGGCGAGCGCGCGGAGAAGATTCGGACGTACAACTTCCCGCAGAACCGCATCACCGACCACCGCATCAACATGACCAGCCACAACCTGGAAGTGGTGCTGCAGGGCGCGCTGGACGACTTCATTGACGCCCTCTCGATGGACGAGCAGACGGCGCGGTTGCAGGCGGTGACGGCCTAATCCGGTTTGACGAGACGGTCTGATGGGGAGCCAATGACCACGTTTACTGTCATGACCTACAATGTCGGGAATGGGTTAGCGCGGCCGGATCGCCTGGCGCGGCTCCTACGGGAGAGTGACGCCGACCTGATTGGCCTCCAGGAGTTGACGCCCGACCAGGCGCAGGCCCTGGGCCGCGAACTGCGGCATGCCTATCCTCATCAGTCGCTCCACGGCGCGGGCATCCCCGGCAAGGGGCTGCTCAGCCGCCACCCCATCCTCGACGCGACCCTCCTCGACCTCCACCCTGGCCGCCCCGACCTGCGGGCGCGGCTCCGCGTCAACGGCGAACGCCTCCAGTTCCTCGTCGCCCACCCCCCGCCCCCCCGCCTTCACCGCCGAGGTGTCCGTCCGACGCCCTACGCCCAGGCGCAACTCGGCGCGCTGCTACGGATGGCCCAGTCGGGCGAGCCGACAGTGCTGCTGGGCGACTTCAACATGCGTGACAGCCACGCGCCCTACCACGACCTGGTCCAGGCGGGCCTGATTGACGCTTTCCGCGCCGTGGGCCGCCAGGGCCATACCTTCCCCCTGCGGCGCGGCAGCCTGCCCTTGCGCCCCCTCCTCCGCCTGGACTACATCTGGCACACGCCGCATCTGCGCGCCCTGGATGCCCGCATCGGTCCGGACGGCGGCTCCGATCACCTGCCGGTGCTGGCGAAGCTTAGCTGGTAGCGCCGTGCGAACGCTGGGACGGCTCCTGGTCAATGCCGCCGTGACCGTGGTGGTCCTGGCCGTGGTCGCGCGCCTCCTGCCCGGCCTGCGGCTGACCAGTATCACGGCCGCCGTCCTGGCCGTCGCCGTCATCAGCCTGCTCAACGCCTATGTGCGCCCGCTCCTGGTGCGCGTCACCCTGCCCCTGACCGTCGCCACCCTTGGCTTCTTCAGCCTGCTCCTCAACGGCCTGCTGGTCCAGGCGGCCAGCCTGTTCGTCCCCGGCTTCTACGTCTCCGACATCCTGACGGCGGTGGTCGTCTCGTTCGGCCTGGCGTTGAGCCACATGCTCGTCTCCAACAGCCTGCTCTACAGGGCCGACCACTACCAGGCCGAGTACCAGGTCATCCGCCGGCTGGCGCGCGAACGCGGCGCGCCCCGCCACGAGAAGACGCCCGGCCTGATTCTGCTGGAGATTGATGGGCTATCCGAGCCGGTGCTGCGCCTGGCCGTGGAGCGGGGCTACATGCCGACGCTGGCGCGCTGGTTGGAGACGGGCCGCTACAGGCTGGTGAGTTGGGAGTGTGGCCTGCCCTCGCAGACGTCTTCGATGCAGGCCGGCATCCTCCACGGCAGCCACCACAATATCCCGGCCTTCCGCTTCTACGACAAGCGCCAGCGCCGCCTCCTCGTCTCCAACAACCCGACCGACGCCGACGACATCCTGCGCCCCCTGCTCAACGGCCAGGGTCTGCTGCGCGACCACGGCTTCAGCCTCAACAACTGGGCCTCCGGCGACGCGCCCGAAGCGACGCTGACCGTCACGACCTTCGCCGAGGCGGGCTATCGCGTCTTCACCCAGGCCCAGGCCCTCTACGCCTACTTCGCCAACCCCTTCCTGTTCCCCGAGGCGCTGGTGGGCATGGTGGTGGACATGGGGGCGGAGTGGCGCGAGGCGTGGCGGCAGCGGCTGCGCAAGGTCTGGCCCCGCGTGGACCGCCACTTCCCCTACCCCCTGGTGCGCGCCGTGACCACGGCCCTGCTGCCCCAACTGTGCGGCTACGTCCTCATCAGCAAGATGTTCGAGGGCATCGCCTCGGCCTACACCACGTTCGTGGCCTACGACGAGGTCGCCCACCACTCCGGCGTGGACCGCCCGGACGCGCTGCGCGTGCT
>CAZFUK010000008.1:23030-23974 GCA_964522005.1 uncultured Anaerolineales bacterium
TTTCGACGCTGGTGCCGGAGGCGATTGCGAAAGTGCCGGACGCGCTTCGCGTGCTGACCCAACTCGACCACCAGATTCAGTGGATTACCCAGGCGGCGGAACACACGCCGCGCCCCTACGAGTTCCTGATTCTGTCGGACCACGGCCAGAGCCAGGGCGCGACCTTCCGCCAACGCTACGGCGTGACGCTGGCCGAACTGGTCAACTCGCTGGTGAGCGAGGAGTACGCCACGGCCACGACGGACTACTACGACGAGGGCCTGGACGCGGTCAACCTGCTGCTGTCGCACCTAGCGAGTGACACCAGCCGCAAGGGCCGGCTGCTGCGGCGCGCGCTGCTGCGGCGCATCGTGAACGGACAGGTGACGCTGGGGCGCCGACCGGAGGGCGCGGCGACCGAGCACGCGCATACGGTGGTGTGCGCGTCGGGCAACATGGGCCTGCTCTACTTTACCGACTGGCCCGAGCGCCTGAGCCTGGAAGACATTTACCTCCAGTTCCCTGGCCTGGTGGATGGGCTGATTGACCACCCCGGCATCGCCTATGTCCTGGCGCGCTCGGAGGCCGACGGCCCGCTGGTCATCAACAAGAACGGCATCTACTACCTGGACACGGATGTGGTCGAGGGCGACAACCCGCTCGCCCCCTTTGGCCCGCACGCGGCGGCCCACCTGCGCGAGTTAAGCGCCTACGAAAACCTGGGTGACCTGGTCGTCAACAGCTTCTACAATCCAGAGACGGGGGAGGTGGCGGCGTTTGAGGAACTGGTCGGCTCGCACGGTGGGCTGGGCGGCCCGCAGACACGGCCCTTCCTGATGTATCCGACGAGCCTGGAGCCGGACGAGGTGGGGGAACTGGTGGGCGCGCCCTCGGTGTACCAGCTGGTACGCCGCTGGCAGGCGCGGCTCATGGGGCTGGAAGGCGTGACCGTCCTCTACCCGGCC
>CAZFUK010000009.1:0-3189 GCA_964522005.1 uncultured Anaerolineales bacterium
CAATCGTCCGTCCTCCGTCCTCCATCTATTTTGCACCGGACCCTCCGCCTGAGTATACTTAGCCATCCGTTCAATCAATTGTTGTAGTTGCAAGCAGTACCCAGTAGTCGGTAGTCGGTAGTCGGTATCAGGATACCAATAGCTGCCTTCTGCCTTCCGCCTTCCGCCTTCGTCATACTGATTACCGACTACCGACTACTGTCTACTGACCACTAACCACCAACCACTGACCACTCTCTCTGGGAGGCCGGTATGCGTGTCACCTGCAAGCAAGAGCATCTCGCCCGTGGCCTGGACATCGTCAGCCGGGCGGTCTCGCCGCGCAGCACACTCCCCATTCTCGGTAACGTTCTCCTGGCGACCGACAACGGCCGCCTGAGGCTGTCGGCCACCAACCTGGAAATCGGCATCAACTGCTGGATCGGGGCGCGGGTGGACGAGGAAGGGGCGACCACGGTGCCGGCCCGCCTGTTCACCGACCTCGTCAAGTCGTTGCCGCCCGACCAGGTAGCGATGGACTTTGTCGAGCGCAATAAGACCCTGAATCTCAAGTGCCTGCGCGACGAGGCCCACATCAAGGGCATTGACGCCGCCGACTTCCCCACCGTCCCGACCTACGAAGAGGACGGCGGGATGCAGTTGGAACCGGAAACCTTCCGCCAGATGATCAACCAGGTCGCCTTCGCGGCGGCCACCGACGAGTCGCGGCCCATCCTGACCGGCGTCTCGGCCCGCTTCGAGCCCCACAAGCTGACGCTGGCCGCCACCGACGGCTTCCGCCTGTCGGTGCGCATAGCGGCGGTGGACCACGGCCTGGCGCAGGCCATGAGCGTCATCATCCCGGCCAAGGCGCTGGCCGAAGTGGCCCGCGTCGCCGTGGATGTCACCGAACCCATCAGCGTGCTCATCGCCCGCAACCGCAACCAGATTCTGTTCCACCTGCCCAACGTGGACATTGTCAGCCAACTCATTGACGGGAACTTCCCCGACTACAACCAGATCATGCCCAAGACCTCGGCCACGCGCGCCGTGGTGGACACGCGCGCCTTCCTGGCCGCCGCCCGCCGCGCCGCCCTGTTCGCCCGCGATGGCGCCAACATCGTGCGGCTCAAGGCCGAGCCAGGCGAAGGGGGCGAGCTGGGCCAGATGACGGTCAGCGCCATCTCGACCGAGTACGGCGACAACGTCTCCCAGTTCGACGCCGCCATCGAGGGCAACCCGCTCGAAGTCGCTTTTAACGCCAAGTATCTCCAGGACGCCCTCAACGCCATTGAATCGCAGCAGGTGAACCTGGAACTGGGCACGCCGGCCAGTCCGGGCGTGTTCAAGCCGCAGTCGGGCGAGTTCACGCACATCGTCATGCCCATGCATATCAGCCGTTAGCTTTGTACATAATGACACCCGGAAACTTGACGTTTCTAGGGAAAGAGGGTATACTTAAGCCCTCTTTCCGCCGTGTGGCGGTCGTTTACCGCCTGATTCAGAGAGGTGAAGGTCTATCAGTACATCAACGCAGCGAATTAATGAAGAAATTCGCGTCCGGGAAGTTCGCCTGATTGACGAGACCGGGAAGCAGTTGGGCATCATGCCCACCCGCGAGGCGGTCCAGATGGCGCGCGAGAAGGGGCTGGACCTGGTCGAGGTCGCGCCCAACGCGCAACCGCCCGTCTGCCGCATCATGGACTTTGGCAAGTATGCCTTCGAGCAGGCCAAGCGCGAGCGCGACGCCCGCAAGAACCAGAAGACCATCGAGATCAAGACGCTGCGGCTGCGGCCCAAGACGTCGGACTATCACGAAGGGTTCAAGGTCAAGCAGGCCCGCCAGTGGCTGGCCGAGGGCGCCAAGGTCAAGGTCATGATTCTGTTCAAGGGCCGCGAGTTGTACGTCTCGGCCGACTCGGCCCGCCAGCAGTTGCTGGACGTGGTCAACGCCCTGAGCGATGTGGCCGTGGTGGAGCAGCGTCCCGATATCGAGGGCAAGACCATGTTTATGATGCTCGCCCCCATCGGGTCCAAGCCGCCCGCGACCGGCAAGCCACAGCCCCAGCCACAGCCGGCCGGCAACAAGCAGGCGGAACAGGGTAAGACCGACCGCGCCTAGCGCGTCCATTGTCTACAGTGAACAGGTCAAACGCGGCGAGCCGCCCGCGCGAGCTTTGGCGCGCGTTCGACTGTGGAGGATAGAGTGCCGAAAATTAAGACCCATAAGGTGACCCAGAAGCGCTTCAAGGTCACCGGCACAGGCAAGCTCCTGCGCACCAAGATTGGCAAGAGCCACCTGCGCCGCACCAAGCCCGGCCGGGTCAAGCGTCTCTTCGATGACTATATCGAGGTGACGTCGGCGCGGGCGAAGAAGCGCATTCGCAAGCTCATTCCGTATCTCAAGGCGTAGTGTAAACCACTTCCCAGCCTGGTCTGGCCGCCTTGAGCGGCCATTCTTGTGCCTGGGAACGCGGCAGCCCACGGGACTGCTGCGTCAAGGTCAGGCGACCCAGCAGGCTGTCGAGCGGGTCGAGTGGACACCCGCCGACGCCGCCTCAGTAGTCAGTAATCAGTATGAAGTAGTCAGATGGCTACTTTGTACTTCGTACCGACTACTGACTACCGACATCTATCTTAGGAGGACAAGTGCCACGAGTGAAAGGTGGGCCTCACGCCCACGCGCGTCATAAGAAAGTTCTGAAGATCACCAAGGGCCAGTACGGCGGACGCCATCGGCTGTTCAAGACGGCGAACGAGGCCATGCTGCACGCCCTGGACTATGCCAGCCGCGACCGCCGCAACAAGAAGCGCGACTTCCGCCGCCTGTGGATTCAGCGCATCAATGCCGGCGCCCGCCTCAGCGGCCTGTCCTACAACGCCTTTATCCACGGCCTCAAGCTCAGTGGCATTACCCTGGACCGCAAGGTACTGGCCGACCTTGCGGTCACGGACCCCTCCGCCTTCGCGCAGTTGGTGGAGACGGCCAAGGGCGCCAGCCAGAGTGCCTCGGCCTGAGACGGCAACAGCAGTGTACGTGGGGCGCCCCCAACCAGGGCCGCCCCACGTTTGCTTTTCGATGACTGAAGATTGATGACTAAAGATTGATGATTGATGACTGCCAACCACTAACCGCCGACTACCGACCACTGACCACTGCCTATGCTGACCTCTGTTCACAACCCTCGCGTCCGTGAGGTACGGACCCTG
>CAZFUK010000009.1:3289-23475 GCA_964522005.1 uncultured Anaerolineales bacterium
ACTGCCTATGCTGACCTCTGTTCACAACCCTCGCGTCCGTGAGGTACGGACCCTGCTCGACAAGCGGCGCGCGCGCGAAGAGGCGCGGCGCTTCGTCGTGGAGGGCGTGCGCCTGGTCGAAGCGGCCCTCGACGCCGGCGTGACGCCCGACGTCGCGTTCTTCACGGCGGACCTGGCCGACAGCCCGCGCGGGGCCGCGCTCCTGGCCCGGCTGCGCGCCGTCTGCGAGACGGTCGAAATCAGCCCGCCGGTCCTGCGCGCCCTGAGCGACACCGAGACGCCCCAGGGCGTGGTGGCGGTGGCGCCATTCCTGACGGAGGACGGAGGACGGAAGACAGACGGAGGACGAAAGACGGAGGACGGAGGACTGGAGAGTGCTTCCGTCGTCGGTCCTTCGTCTTCCGTCCTCCGTCCTCCGTCGCCTCTAGTTCTTGTGGTGGACGGCGTGCGCGATCCGGGCAACCTGGGCACGCTGCTGCGGAGCGCGGCGGCGGCCGGGGTGGACGCGGTGCTGCTGGCGCCGGGGACGGTGGACCTGTACAATCCTAAGACGGTTCGCGCGGGGATGGGCGCGCACTTCCAGGTGACGGCCCTGAGCGCGGACTGGGACGCGATACGGGCGCGGCTGGCGGGGCTGGCGACACGGGTGGCCGCCGCCGACGCGCCCCAGGCGTATTTCAGCGTAGACTGGACCACTCCCGCCGCGCTCATTGTCGGGGGAGAGGCCGAGGGGGTGTCTAGCGCGGCGCGGGCCTTGGCCTCCGCCAGCGTGTCCATTCCCATGCAGCCCGGCGTCGAGTCGCTCAACGCGGCCATCGCCGCGACAGTGATTCTGTTTGAGGCGGTGAGGCAGAGAAGCGTGATGCGTATTTCGTAGTGCGTAATGCGTATATTCGTATTTCGGAGACCAGCCCGGATACGAAATACGCACTACGAAATACGCACTGCGCATCACGAAATACGCCGTTTTATGCTAGAATTAGTGGTCCTGAGTCTTGTAAGGAGCGAGTTATGTTCCAACCCGTGAACCCCAAGGTTGACTTCCGCGAACTGGAGCACGACGTGCTCGGGTTCTGGAAACAGAATAAGACCTTTGAGAAGAGCATGGCGATGCGCGAGGGCCGCCCCCGCTTCGTCGTCTACGAAGGCCCGCCGACCGCCAACGGTATCCCCCACTACGGCCACGTCCTGACGCGCGTGTTCAAGGACATCATCCCGCGCTACCAGACGATGAAGGGCAAGTTCGTCCTGCGCAAGGGCGGCTGGGACACCCACGGCCTACCCGTCGAGATCGAGGTCGAGAAGAAGCTGGGCCTCAAGAACAAGCAGGAGGTCGAACGCTTCGGCATCCGCCAGTTCAACGAGCTATGCCGCCAGAGCGTCTTCGAGTATGTCAAGATGTGGGAGGACATGTCGGACCGGCTGGGCTTCTGGTTCGACCTGGACCACGCCTACATCACCCTGGACCCAGACTATGTCGAGTCGGTCTGGAACATCCTCCAGAACTTCTGGCAGCGCGACCTGCTCTATAAGGGCTTCAAGGTCGTCCCGTACTGCGCGCGCTGCGGCACGGCGCTGTCCGACCATGAAGTCGCGCAAGGCTACGACGACGCCGAAGACCCATCGGTCTTTGTGCGCTTCCCGCTGCGCGACGAGCCGGGCACGAGCTTCCTGGTCTGGACGACGACACCCTGGACGCTCCCCGGCAACGTCGCCCTGGCCGTCGGCGCGGACCTGGACTACGTCCTCGTGGACCAGAACGGCGACCGACTCATCCTGGCCGAAGCGCTGCTCGGTCAAGCCCTCAAAGGCGAGTACACCGTCGTCGAGCGGATGAAGGGCCGCGACCTGCTGGGCAAGCGGTACCAGCCGCTCTACCAGTTCCTGCCCGTCAGCCAGGACTACGCCTACGTCGTGGCGGGCGACTTCGTCAGCACCGAGGACGGCAGCGGCATCGTCCACATCGCCCCCGCCTATGGCGCGGACGACATGGAGGTGGGCAAGCAGTACGGCCTGCCCATCCTGCAAACCGTCAACGCCCAGGGCCAGTTTATTCCCGAGGTCACGCCGTGGGCCGGCCAGTGGGTCAAGGACGCCGACAAGGGCATCACCCAGGACCTGCGCCAGCGCGGCTTGCTGTACCACGCCGGGACGTACAAGCACACCTACCCGTTCTGCTGGCGCTGCCACACGCCGCTGCTCTACTACGCCCGCGACTCGTGGTACGTCCGCACTACCCAGTTCAAGGCGCAACTCCTCGCCAACAACGACCGCATCAACTGGGTACCGGAGCATATCCGCAAGGGCCGCTTTGGCGAGTGGCTCGCGAACAACGTAGACTGGGCGCTGAGCCGCGACCGCTTCTGGGGCACACCGCTGCCCATCTGGGAGTGCGACAACGCGGCCTGCGACGAGCGGGTGTGCGTCGGCTCGCGCGCCGAGTTGAGCGAGTTCACGGGCCAGGACCTGAGCGGGCTGGACCCGCACCGCCCCAACGTAGACGAGATCACCTGGCTCTGTCGGTGCGGCCAGGGCAGCATGCGCCGCGTGCCGCAGGTCATTGACACCTGGTTCGACTCGGGCGCCATGCCCTACGCCCAGTGGCACTACCCGTTCGAGAACCAGGCCCTGTTCCAGGAGCAGTACCCCGCCGACTACATCTGCGAGGCCATCGACCAGACGCGCGGCTGGTTCTACACGCTCCACGCCGAGGCGACCCTGCTGTTTGACAGCGTCGCCTTCAAGAACTGCCTCGTGCTGGGGCACGTACTGGCCGAGGACGGGACCAAGCTGAGCAAGTCCAAGGGCAACTACGTCCCGCCGTTGGAGATCATCAACCGCTACGGCGCCGACCCGACGCGCTGGTACTTCTTTACCCGCCCGGCCTGGGCGCCCGGCCGCTTCGACCCCACCGGCGTGGGCGAAGTCATCCGCCCGTTCATGCTGACGCTGTGGAACACCTACAGCGTCTTCGTCATGTACGCCAACCTGGACGGCTGGACGCCGGAGACGGGACCTAACCCCCCGGCCCCCTTCCCTGCGAAGGAAGGGGGAGTCGCGGGCGAGGGGTCCACCCTCACCGACCTTGACCGCTGGCTGCTGGCCGAACTCTACGACCTGGTCCAGACGGTGGACCAGAGCCTGGCGAGCTACGACATCCATGTCGGGGCGCGGGCGATGGAGCAGTTTGTCGATAGCCTGTCGAACTGGTACGTACGGCGCTCGCGGCGGCGCTTCTGGAAGAGCGGGGCGGCGGACGACGCGGACAAGCGCGCCGCCTACGGCACGCTCTACACCGCGCTGACCACCTTCGCCAGCGTCCTCGCGCCGTATATGCCGTTCCTGGCCGAGACGCTCTACCAGAACCTCGTCCTGTCGGTCAACCCGGATGCGCCCGAGTCGGTCCACCTGACCGACTGGCCGACGCCGCCGGCCGCCTGGCGCAACGACGCCCTCCTGGCGCAGATGCGGCTGACGCAGCGGCTGGCGTCGGTGGGCCACGCGGCCCGCAACAAGGCGGCCGTCAAAGTCCGCCAGCCGCTGGCCGAGGCCATCGTGGCCGTGCGCACGCCCGACGAGGCGCAGACCGTGGCGGCTATGGCCGACCTACTGGCCGACGAGTGGAACGTCCAGCGGGTGAGCAGCACGGGCGAGGGCGACCTGGTGGCCTACCGCGTGCGCGTCAACCCGGCCAAGCTGGGACCGAAGTACGGCAAGAAGATGCAAGCCATCCGCCAGGCCGTCGAAGCGGCCGACCCGGCGGCGCTGGCGAAGGGCCAACGCGCGGGCCAGCCGGTCGAAATCGCGGTCAACGGTGACACGGTCGCGCTGCTGCCCGAGGAACTCAACGTCGAGGTCACCGACCGCCCCGGCTACACGGTGGCCGAGGAAGGCGGGCTGGTGGTGGCGCTGGACACGACCATCACCGAGGAACTGCGCCGCCTGGGTCTGGTGCGCGAGCTGGTGCGCCGCGTCAACGCCATGCGCAAGGACGCTGGCTTTGAAATTGCTGACACCGTTACGCTGTACTACCAGGCCCCGGCCGAGATGGCCTCCCTCCTGACGGAGCAGGCGGCGGCCCTTCAGAGCGAGACGCTCAGCACGGCCCTGCGCGACGCCGCGCCGCCCGCCGACGCCTACACCGAGAGCTTCACGCTGGAAGGCTACGCGATGACGTTGGGGCTGGTCAAAAACTAATGCGTGATGCGTATTTCGTATCTGGTCTTGGGATACGAAATACGCATTACGCAATACTTAGCAGGAGCTAGAACGTTATGGCATCGCCCTTGACCCAGGAACAGTTGGACCACTTCCGCAAGCGCCTGCAGGACGAAGAGGCCGACCTGATCGCGCAGCGCGAGGCCCAAATGCAGGAGCTACGCGCCTACACCAGCGGAACCGACGAGAGCAACGAGGATGTCGAGGACGAGGCGGGCGAAGGCACGAGCACCTTCGAGCGCGAGAAGAGCCTGACCCTGGCCGAGACGCTCTCTGTCCAACTGGAGCAGGTGCGCCACGCCCTGGCGCGCATGGACCAGGGGCTGTACGGCATTTGCGAGGTGACGGGCGAACCAATTGACCCGGAGCGCCTGGACGCCATTCCTTCCGCGACGACGAGCATCAAGGGGGCGCAGATGCGCAAGCGCCCGTGATGGACGCCGGCCGCTCCACCCCCAGCCGCGCCCTCCTCGTCGTCGTCGCCGTCGTCGCCTGGGCGCTGGACCAGGTTACCAAGGCGCTGGTTGTCCAGAACCTGCCCCTCGGCCAGACCTGGGCGCCCGTGCCGTCCCTGGCGCGCTTCTTCACGTTTACCCACACCACCAACACGGGCGCGGCGTTTGGCCTGTTCCCCGACGCGGGCTGGATCTTTGTGGTCATCGCCATCGTCGTCATCAGCGCCATCCTGTTCTACTACCGCCACCTGCCCACCGAGCACCGCCTGGTGCGCGTCTCCCTGGGCCTACAACTGGGCGGGGCGCTGGGCAACCTGACCGACCGCCTGCTGCGCGGCTCCGTGGTGGACTTCCTGGACTTCAAGGTCTGGCCCGTGTTCAACGTCGCCGATAGCTGCATCGTCGTCGGCGTCGCCATCCTGGCCTTCTACCTCATGCGCGAGGAGCAGCCGCGCCCCGCGCCGCCGTCCCTGGCCTCGTCCTCGACGGGCGAGGGCGACACTGGACAGCAAGCCTAGCCTATGCGTCGCGTCGTACCCATCGCCCTGCTCGTCCTGCTGCTGGACCAGGTCGTCAAAGCCCTGGTCGTGGCCTGGCTGCCCCTGGGTACGTCCTGGGCGCCTGTGCCCGCCCTCGCCCATCTCTTCCAACTCACCCACACGACCAACACCGGCATGGCCTTTGGCCTGTTCCAGGGCGGCAGCCTCTGGCTGACACTGGTGGTGATTGCCATCGTGGTCGGGCTGCTGGTCTATGCACGCCGGCTCGCGGAGGCCCACCCCTCCCTCTACATCGCGCTCGGCCTGGTCCTGGGCGGCGCGCTGGGCAACCTGACCGACCGCCTGACGCGCGGCGCGGTGGTGGACTTCATTGACGTTGGCCCGTTCTGGATCTTCAACCTGGCCGATAGCTGCGTCGTGGTCGGCGGCCTGCTCCTGGCCTGGCTCCTGTCCCGCCCCGACGCCCCCGCCTTACCCGCCGCTGAATCGGCAGACCCTAAAGGCCTTGGAGACCTTTAGGGTCGGGTTGACACTCCCCTATGACTATCACCATTCGTCCGGCCCGCCTGGAGGACGCCGACGCTCTCACCGACGTGATACGCGAGCCGGGCACGCTGCCCCGGCTGGCGAGCCAAGCGCTTGAGACGACGCGGGCGCAGGTCGCCGCGCACCTGGCCCTGTGCCTGACCGACGAGAGTCACCGCGTCTACGTCGCGGCGGACGAGGGCGGGCGCGTGGTTGGGTACGTCGCCGTCCACTGGCTGCCCTACCTGATTCTAGGCGGCCCGGAGGGCTACGTCTCCGAACTGTTCATCCACTCCGAGGCGAGAGAACAGGGTCTCGGCAAGCGCCTGCTCGACGTGGTAGTCCAGGAGGCACGCGCCCGTGGTTGCAGCCGCCTGCAACTCGTCAACTTCCGCACCCGCGAGTCCTACCAACGCGGCTTCTACGCCAAGGCCGGCTGGGAGGAACGTCCCGACGCCGCCAGCTTCGTCCTCCCCCTTTTGTAAGACGGGAAGACGTAGGAAGATGCCTCTCTTCCTACGTCTTCTTACGCTTCCAATCCCCGTTTACTTCGGCTCAAACGTTGCCGAGGCCGTCATCCGCCAGCGCAGCCGCTCGTCCTGCTGATTCGGCTTGATGACGACGGTGTAGACGATGTCGCCCTGCTTGTTCTCGCCCAGGTCCCCAATGCGCGTGATGGTACCGGGCAGTTCGAGGCCGGGGATGGCGTCAAAGGTCAGGGTGACCGGGTCACCGACCTTGAGGCGAACGACGTTCAACTCCGTCAGGTCGGTCGTCTCAATCTCCCACTGGCTCAGGTCCGCGATCTGGGCGATGGCGACGGCCGGCTGCACCCGCTCGCCCACCTTGGCGTCCAGGCTCACCACCGTCCCAGCGAAGGGCGCCTTGAGGGTCGCCTTGTCCAGTTCGGCCCGCGCAATCGCCAGGTCCGTCTGCGCGGCGGTCAGGTCGGTCTGCGCGCCGGCCAGTTCCGTCTGCGCCGCGTTGACGCCCGCCTCGGCGATGGCGATGTCCTGCGCCGTGGCCGGCGCCTTGGCGCGCTCCAGTTCGGCTTGCGCCGCCGTCACGTTGGCCTGGGCGTTGGTAATCTGAGTCTGGGCCGCCGTCACGTCGCTGCCCGCCGCCTGGGCGCGTGCTCGGGCGCCCGCCACATCCCCCTGGCCCTGCGTGATACCCGCCTGGGCGGCCTTGACATCAGCGTTCCTTGGCCCCTGCTTGAGTTCCTGTAACTGCAACTCCGCCACGCGGATGCCTTCCTCAGCCGAGTTGACACTGGCATTCGCGGCGTCACACTCGGTCTGGGCCATGTCCCGCGCCGAGCGGGGCGAACTCTTGTCGCCAGCGCGGCCGCACGCGGCGTCGCGCTGCGCCTGGGCGCCCCACAGGGCGTTCTTCGCCTGCTCGATCTTGCGCTCCGCGATGGCAATCGCTTCGTCCGTCGGGCCGCTGGTGGTCTTCTCCAGACCTGCCTGCGCCGCCGCCAGCCGCCCCTGCGCTGAGGTGACACCGGCCTGCGCGTCACCGGCCCGCGCCTGGGTCGCGCCCAGTTGGGCTTGCGCCGCCGTGACCCCGGCCTGGGCCACCGTCACCTTCGCCTCGGCCGCCGCGATGTCCACGTCGCGGGCGGGCGCTTTGGCCTTCGCCAGTTGCGCCTGCGCCGTCGTCACGCCGGCCTCGGCCCGCTTGACCCCGGCCTCGGCCCGCTTGACGCCGTTCTCGGCCTTCTTGACGGCGTTTTCCAGGTCCGTCGTCTCCAGCTTCACCAATGGCTGACCCGCCTCGACGCGGTCGCCGACCTTGACCGGCGTCTGGGCCACCGCGCCCGCGATGGGCAGGCTCAGCTTGGCGCTTCGCGCGGGCACCACCACGGCCTCCGACACGATCTTGCCGCTGGCCTTCGCCACCGGCGCGGGCGTCGCCTGGGCCGCCGGGGTCGCGCCCCCCGCGTTGCAGGCCGTCAGCACCAGGAGGCTGACGAGTGACAGAAGCATCGCCATTTTAGTCCACTTCAGCATACTTGGCTCCTTACCACATCCACGTGAAGCGTGGTGGACGGGCGTCCGCCCCCTTCACGTCTTATCACTATTCATACGCCAGCACGTCCCGCACGGTCAACCGCGCGGCGTGCCAGGACGGCAGCAGGCTCGCCGCCGACGCGAGGATGAGCACCAGGCCCAGCCACAGCAGCGCGCCCTGGGTCGAAAACTCGTAGCTCAGCGGGGCGCGCAGGAAGGCCATGCCGACCGCCTGACTGAGTAGCTGGCTGATGGGCAGGGCGGCCAACGCACCGAGACCCCAGCTCAGCAGCCCGACAAAGACCCCTTCGACCAGGAAGACCCGCAGCACCGCGCCGTCGCCGGCCCCAATGGCCCGCATGACGCCAATCTCGCGCGTCCGCTCCAGCACGTTGATGCTCATCGTCCCCATGAGGCCCAACCCGCCCACGACGGCCAGCAGGACGGCCATAAACGCCAGGAAGACGACCAGGATGTTGAACTGGTACTCAATCTGCTGGCGGATGGAGCCGATGGTCTGGGTGCCGCTCACGTTCATGCCGGCGTCCTTGAAGTGCTGCTTGAGCGACTCGCCCATCTGCGTCTGGTAGGCCAGGCTGTGCTGCTCGGTCACAATCTGGACGCTGCCGGCGCGCCCCACGCTGTTCGTGACACGTTCCAGATAGCCGCGCGGGGCGTACATCAGCGGCCCCTGCAGCACGGCCTGCACCACGCCCACCACCCGCCACGTCGTGTCGCGGCCCTCAACCTTAAACGTGACCTCGTCGCCCAATTGGATGTCGGGGTCGTTCTCCGGGTCGAGCACCGTGGCGTTGACGACAATGGCGTTCTCGTCGTCCGGCAGCAGCCAGCGGCCGCGTTGGAGCTTGGGCTGGATAATGCGCGTGTCGGGCGGCACGCCGAGCACGGTGATCGGGCGGGCCTCCTTGCCGTCGGCATGGACGTGTGCCGCGCGGGCGAAGGCAAACGTCTCCGCCTCCACCACGCCCGGCACACTGAGGGCCTCGCGGGTGATCTGCTCCGTCCGATAGGCGCGGCTGAAGTTCAGGCCGATGTCATAGCGCCAGTAGGCGAAAAAGTCGTCTAGCGTGTTCAGCAGCGAGGCGTGGACGCTCAGCACGGCGATAAAGACCGCCCCGCCGAGCGTGAGGGTGAACAGGGTCAGCGCCAGGCGCGCCTTGCGGCGGAAGGTATTGCGCAGCGAGATGAGCGTGGGCCGCGAGAAGCCGCGCACGCTTTCCACCAACCGGTCTACCCAGCTATGGCCGAAGCGCCCCTCCCCGATACCCGTCGAGTTGAGCGCCTCGCGCACCGTGACTCGCGCGCCGGAGAGAATCGGCCACAGCGAGGCGGCCAGCGGGACGACCAAGCCGACGCCGATCTGGAGCAGCAGGGAGGGCAGCGGGATGCGCCAGCCCTGCACGTCGAAGTTGATGAGACCCGCCAGATAGCCGATGAAGGCGAACGCGCCGAGCGCGCCCAGCGGGATGGCGACGAGCAGGGCCAGCAGGCTGAAGACGACGACCATGCCCAGGTACAGGCCCATGATCTGACGGGTCTGCGCCCCCACCGCCTTCATGATGCCAATCTGCCGCGTCTGCTGCGTCAGCAGCGCCGAGATGGTGTTGACCACCAGGAAGCCGCTCAGGAACAGCGAGAGGGTGCCCAGGACGCCCAGAATCAGCAGCATGGGCTGGACGGCGTCATCGGCGGGGTGCTTGCCGGGGGTGGGAATCCAGGTAAAGAAGACGCTGCGGCCGCCCTTTTCGATTTTCTGGCTCACCTGCCGGCTCGTCTCCTCGACTACCTTCTTGTCCGTGCCGTTCTCAACCAGGACGCGCAGTTCGTCATGGAGGCGGCCAAAGCCGAGCCACTCCATGGTGTCGTAGTTGATGTAGCCATACGGCTGGCCGGTGAAGGCGGCCGGCGGCTTGTTCAGGTCGTGGGCCGTGCCGACAATCTTCAAGCCCAGTTGCCGGCCGTCTGTTAACTCCACCGTGACCGTGTCGCCCACCTTGGCATTGGTCAGGCCCAGCGAGGCGCGCTCAATGAGCACCGTCTTGTCGGGCGGCGGCCAGGCGCCACTGACCGGCGCCACGATGTTGAGGCGCTGGTCGCTGAATTTCTGGATGGCGTCGAGGTTGAGCGTCCGCCACTCGTTGGGGCCGACCTGCAAGCGCACGCTCACCGAGTGCCGCCCCTCGGCTTCGAGGACGCCCGGCATGCGGCGCACCGTCTCCACCAGGTCATCGTTGAACGGGCTGACGCTCATGATGGCGCTGGAGGGGTTGGTCGCCGCGTAGCTCGTGCTCAGGTCGGTGCTGAGCAGAATCTGGGTGCTCACAATCACGCCGACGGCAAACACGCCGACGGCGATGGACATGACGACGAGCAGGGTGCGGGTCTTGTTCCCCCACAGGTCACGGATGACCTTACGCCAGCGGGGATTGAGCATCTACCACCTCAAGAACCGGTTCTATGCGTTGGTTCACAATCTCGTCCACAATCTCGCCGTCGGCCATGACCACTGCCCGCGTGACCTGGCGCGTCAGGTCGCGGTCGTGCGTCACCATCACAATCGTCTTGCCCTGCTGGACCAGGCCCATGAACAGGCGGAAGATGGCCTCGGCCGTCTTCGAGTCGAGATTACCAGTCGGCTCGTCGGCCAGCAGGATGGGCGGGTCGTTCGCCAGGGCGCGGGCGATGGCGACGCGCTGCTGCTGCCCACCCGACGTGGCGGAGGGCAGCTTGTCGGCGTGCTCGGCCATCTCGACCTGCTCCAGCAGGTGCAAGGCGCGCTCGCGGCGCTCACGCGGCGCGTACATGTTGCAGAAGTCCATCGGCAGCATGACGTTCTCGGCTACGGTCAGCGTCGGCAGGAGTTGGAAAAACTGGAAGATGACGCCGACGTTGCGTCCGCGCCACTGGGCCAGTTGGCCCTCATTGAGGGTGTGGACAGCCGTGTCGCCCACCAGGATTTCGCCTGAGGAAGGGCGGTCAATGCCGGTGATCATGTTGACCAGGGTGGACTTGCCGCAGCCCGATTTACCGACGACGGCCACGAACTCGTGGGGGTTGACCTGGAGGTTGACCCCGCGCAAGGCGGTGAACTTGCCCGCCGCGTTCTCGTAGACCTTGACGACATCGCGCGCCTCAATCAGGTGCTCGTTGCCGTGGCGGTAGCGGCCATTCACCTTCTGGTCACGCTTTGATCGTCTCAACCAGCTAAACACAACCGGCCTCCTCACGGGAGCAGGGAATCGGGGCCAGGGGCTAGGGATAGGTCCACAACAGGGCCTCTGGTAGCCCGTAGGGCTTTGCTTGAGTAGCCCAGGGGCCTTAGCCCTGGGCGCGTTACCCCTTAGAAACTATACGACGCCATGCCGTGAAGGTTGCACGCCTTTATTTGGACGCGGCGAGGGAGCGAAATAGTACCCCTTCACCCAACCTGCTCTACAGTTGCCCCTGGACGCAGTTCGGAATATCATCTATGCGATACAGCATTCGCCCGCCAGCAGAAGGGAACACTATTACGTATGTTCGCTCAAACTACAAAAGTTGGGGTCTATGTGGATGTCGCCAACCTGGCCCGCAACGGCGGCTACGGCATGCGCTACGACGTGCTGCGCGAGTTCGCCTGCCGAGGCAACGCCGAGCCGGTGCGCCTGAACGCCTATGTCAGCTTCGACGCCGACCGCGCCGAGTGGGACCAGGGGTACCGCGACGGTCAGTATGGCTTCTATGATGTGCTGCGCGATTTTGGCTACAAAGTCATCCAGAAAACTGTTAAATGGTATATTGACGAGAGTGGCAACCGCTTCGGCAAGGCCAACGCCGACCTGGACCTGGCGGTGGACGCGCTGCTCCAGTCCGAGAACATTGATCGGGTGCTGCTGGCGACGGGCGACGGTGACTTCGCCCAGGTGGTGCGCGCGCTTCAGAACCGGGGCTGCCGCGTCGAAATCGTCGCCTTCGACAACGTCTCGACCGACCTGCGCCGCGAGGCCGACCTGTTTATGTCCGGCTACCTGATTCCGAACCTGCTGCCCACGGCGACGCCACAGCGCAACGGCGCGACCTGGGGCGAGATCGGATCGCGGGTGCGCGGCGTGTGCTACCACCACACGGGCAAGGGCTACGGCTTCCTGCGCTTCATGAAGACGCTGGCGCCCGAACTGTGGAAGCTCGACTCGCGCCAGGCCGACTCGCCCTACGGCAGCGTGTTCTTCCACGACTCGCAACTACCCGAAGAGGTCCACTACTCTAAACTGCCCAACCGCATGATGATCTTCGAGTTTGAGTTGGCGAAATCGGAGGGCCGCGAAGGGGGCTTGCAGGCCGTCAACTTACAGTTGGTCAGCTTGCGCCGAGGTCAGCGCGCGGCGCCCTCCGCCGCGACGACCTGAGACAGAGCAACCCATGCGTATCCTAGTCATTGACGACGAACCCGAAGTCACCACCATGGTGCGGCGGGGACTGGTCTACGCCGGCTACACGGTAGACACCGCCCTCGACGCCGAGAGCGGGCTGACCACCGCCCGCGACACCCCGCCCGACCTGGTCATCCTCGACCGCATGCTGCCCGACCTGGATGGGCTGGAAGTGTGCCGCCGGCTGCGCGCCGCCTCGGGCGACCTGCCCATCATCATGCTCACCGCCAAGGACGCCATCCCCGACCGCGTGGCCGGGCTGGAGGCGGGCGCCGACGACTACCTGGTCAAGCCGTTCGCCTTCGATGAGTTGCTGGCGCGGGTCAAGGTCCAGTTGCGCCGCACGCGCACCCAGCCGCAGACCGTCCTCCAGTTCGCGGATGTCAGCCTCGACACCTCCACGCGCGAGGCGCGGCGGGGCAAGCGGCTGATTCACCTGACGCCCAAAGAGTACGAGTTGCTGGAACTGTTTATGACCCACCCGCGCCAGGTCCTGACGCGGGAGACCATCTTCGACCGAGTGTGGGGCTACGATTTTGGCGGTGAGTCGAACGTGATTGAAGTGTATGTACGCTACTTGCGCAAGAAGCTGGGTGAGCCTAACCTGATTCAGACGGTGCGGGAAGTCGGCTATATCTTACGCGAGGAAGCCGGGTAAGCGCAGGAAGGGTTTGTGTCTATACGATTGCGGCTGACGCTATGGAATGTCGCCCTGGTCGCCCTGAGCCTGGTGTCGTTTTCGGTCATCTCGTACTTTCTGCTGGAACGGCTGGCGATCAGCGCGGCCGACGAGACGCTCAAGTTGCGCGCCACCAACGTGGGCGAGGCGCTCAGCGTCAACCTGTACAAGCAAATCGTCATCCCCTCGGTGGACGCCTTCGCCACGGCCGATACCTATGTCCAGATCATGGACCCCAGCGGCCGCATCGCCGAGCGCTCCGATAACCTGGGAACCCGCCAATTGCCCATTGACGACGGCCTGCTCTCGCAGAACATCCAGGAGAGGCGGGAAGGCTTCGTCACGACCAACGTGGACGGCGGGCGGTTGAGAATCTACAGCGCGCCGGTCTTTTTCATGGGCAACGCGCGGCCTGTCCTGATTATCCAGGTGGGCCGCTCGCTCAAGGAACTGGACACCAACCTGGCCGCGCTGCGCTTCGTCTTTGGCGGCGGCATCGCCAGCATCCTGCTCCTCGCCACGGGCATGAGCTGGCTCATCATCCGCCGTGGCCTCCAGCCCATCACCACCATCACGGCCCTCGCCGAGCGCATCCAACGCGCCGAGGATATCCAGCAGCGCATCGAGTACAGCGGACCGCGCGACGAAGTCGGGCGGCTGGCCGCGACGTTCAACAGCATGCTGGAGCGCATCCAGCGCGCCTTCGAGGCGCAGCAGCGATTCCTGGCCGACGCCTCGCACTCGCTACGTACCCCCCTGACGACCATCCAGGGCAACGTTGAATTGCTGCTGCGCTCGCCCCTTGAAGACCCGGCGGAGGAGCGGGTGCTGCTGGAAGCAGTGCGCCGCGAGACACGCCGGCTGACGCGCGTCGTGGGCGACCTGCTGCTGCTGGCCCAGGCCGACGCGGGCCAGAGCTTCCAGCGCGTGCCGGTCGAGATGATGACGGTGGTCCTGGAAGTCTACCAGCAGGCGCGGACCATCGCTGATGGGGTCCAGGTGGCGCTCGGGCACGAGGACATTGGCCTGGTGGCGGGCGACCCGGACCGGCTCAAGGAAACTCTGCTCAACCTGACCGACAACGCGGTCAAGTACACCCCCGAAGGCGGCAAGGTCACCCTGTCGCTCTACGCCGACGGACCGTGGGTTCGCGTCGAGGTGGCCGATACCGGCCCCGGCATCCCGCCCGAGCACCTGCCCCACATCTTCGAACGCTTCTACCGCGCGCCAGGCATCAAAGCCCGCCCCGGCCGGCCGGGTGGGACCGGCCTGGGCCTGCCCATCGCCAGGTGGATTGTCGAGAGCCACGGCGGCCGGCTGACGGTGGACAGCAAGGTGGGCCAGGGCACGACGTTTACCGTCTGGCTCCCCGCCCTGCCCCTGAACTAAGCAATCTAGCAGGATTTACATGATTTACAGGACTTTATTCGTCTAATCCTGTAAATCTTGTAAATCATGTCAAAACCCCTGTAACAACAGCGACGGATAGACCTGCTCGGTCAGCAGGCGGCGGAACACGGCCTGGCGGTCGGCGCCCTGGAGCAGGGGCAGCATCAAGTCGCGGCCGTAGAAGTAGGTGAAGGTATAGGCGCGCCACAGCGGAGACTTGAGGAACTCCAGGGCTTTGCGGGCGCGCGTCGCGTTGAGCAGGCTATAGCGCGTCAGATAGGCAGCCACCTCGTCGTCCGAGTGCCCGTCCTCGTGCAGCAGGAATACCGCGTTGCCGCGCACCCCGCGCAGCAGGGCCTCGGCCTGTTCGAGCTTCGCCTCGTCCACGTCGTCCACCGCCAGGCCAGCCCTGGGGTAGACATGCGCCCGCAGCCAGGCGCGGGCCTCGCCGGGCGCGAAAATCTGGTCCGCCGCGACGGTGGCGATACCCTCCGAGATGACACACTCGGGCGTGTTGATGAGCAGAATGGCGTGTTCCAGGTAGCCCGCGTCCTGGTAGAGGAGCTTCTCGCGCAGGGCGTGCTCGGTGTGGTGACCGGGGTAGGCTTCGTGGGCCATCGTGTCGAGCAGGCGGGCCAGGCTGGTGGGCAGGTCGGTGTTGAACTCGACGCGTGACCGATAGCCGCCCCGGTACCAGTTGTAGGCGCCCCACGGCTGCTGCGTGACCGTCGCCAGTTCGACCCCTTCGCCCTCGGGCAGGGCGACGATGGGCAGCGTGCGCCGCCGCGTCTCGGCGAGCGCGTCGCTCAGGAAGCCCAGCAGCAGGTCGGTCTTGTCGCGGGGCAGTTCATGCCGCTTGCGCCAGGCCTCCATGCGCTCGGCCAGGGGGCCGGCGCCGGGTAGGGCCTCTTCCAACAGGGCCAGCCCAGCGTCGAACTGGGCCTCGGGAATGCGCGTCGGGCGAATGTCATAGTACCGCTCGGCCTCGTCCTGGAGCGAGAAGCTTTCCCCCGCCAGGCGGCGGCAGACCGTCTCAATGGCCCGCACCTGCTTGCCCAGGTAGGCCGCGCGGCGGGCTTCATAGCCCTGGCCGGGGAGCGCGTCGGCCAGGGCGGTCGCCGCCCGCACCAGCGCGCCCACGTCCGGCGTCGGCTCGGCGTCCACCTCCGCCTTGAGATCGGGAGGGCCGTAGTAGCCGTCCACAAAGCCCGGAAACACCTTCTCGATGCGCAGCCCCAGGCGCACGTAGTCCTCGCCCCAATGGTCCAGCATGGAAAACCCTCCTCGTCTAGACTGAGGAGGATTATAGCACAGAAGACGAAGGACGAAAGGCCGCTGCTGGCGTGTACGCCATCAACGGGTACCCGTAATGAGCCGTTCGCGGTCGAACGCGGCCGACACGATACGCCAGCCGATGCCGTCGAGGACCAGCAGGGCCACCGCGCCGCCCACGGCCAGGCCAGGCGTCACGTGGATCACGTCGAACGCGATGAGGTAAGCCACCAGGATGGCGGGGAGACCCACGACCGCGCCTAGCTGCTGGGCGACGCGGACGTCGCTCGCTCGTGTCGAGATGGCGATGCCGACCCAGATGGACCAGGTGGTGAGGAGCGGGGTGAAGAGTAGCGGAGCGAGCAGGGCCGGGCCGCGGAGGACCGCCGCCGCAACGGCCGGCTGGGCGAAGAGCCGGGTACAGGTCAGGAAGAAGGCGTACACCGCATAGGCGACCGCCAACGAGGGGACAAGCACCGCCAGGGCCTTAGCCAGCAGCAGCTCCTCGCGCTGAATGGGCGTCGTGAGCACCGGCTCGAGCGTACCCTGCTCGCGCTCGCCGACCACCGCGTAGGCGGCGATCACCGACGGCACAAGGGCCGGAATGCCAAGCAAGATGACCAACGGATTGGCCGTGCGAAGCGCATCCGCCGCCGACGCCGGCAAAAAGACGACTTCGAGCAACGGAAAAATGACGAAGGCCAGCGGGATGACGGCCATCGTAGCGACGATGGAGCTGCTGCGCCGATACTCGCGGAGTTCCTTGCGGTAGAGGGCGAGCACACGGGTCGTGTTCACGCTCATAGGACGCCGGCCTCCACGTCCTTGCCGATGAGTTCGAGGTAGACGTCTTCGAGCGAGTGTTGGGCCTCGGCGATGGAAAGGACATCGGCGCCGGCCGCGACGAGCGCCCTGGTAAGGGCGGGCGCGGCGACTGCCGGATCGGACACGGTAAGGACATACGTGGCCGGGCCGCCATGACGCCAACCGACGACAGCGGGCAGGTCACTAAAGACGCCCACCGGCTCGGACAGCGGGGCGAGAGTGCTGACCGTCAACGTCTTAGCGAACATCCGCTGCCGCAGGTCGTCGGGTCGGCCGATGGCGAGCAGGGTCGTGTTCAAGAGCGCGACACGGTCGCAGAGGCGTTCGGCCTCCTCAAGGCGGTGGGTGGTGAGAAAGATGGTCACGCCACGCTGACGCAGTCCCTCGATCAGGTCGTGGACCTCGCGGCCGGCGACCGGGTCGAGGCCGGCCGTCGGCTCGTCGAGAAAGAGCACATCCGCATCGTTGAGCAAGGCTCTGGCGAGACTGACCCGCTGGCGTAGACCCTTGGAGAGCTTGCCGCAAGGCTCGTCGGCCCGCGCCAGGAGGTTGACGGCCTGGAGGGCACGTTCAATGCGCTGATGGACGTCGGGCAACCCATAGAGGCCGGCGAAGCACTCCAGATTTTCAGCGACGGACAGGCGGAGGTAGAGACCCGGCGACTCCGGCATGATCGAGATGCGCTGACGGATTTGGACGCCGTTTTCCGGCGTGAGGGGGAGGCCGGCGACCGTGGCCGAGCCGGAGCTTGGGGCAATAAGGGTGCTAAGCACACGGACAGTCGTTGTCTTGCCGGCGCCGTTCGGCCCCAGGAAACCGAAGACCTCACCGTAGCCAATCTCGAACGAGACGTCCTGAAACGCAATCCGATCACCAAAACGCTTGCCTAGACCCTGAGCGGAAAGCGCGGGGCCGCTCCGCTGCCTGTCCGTCGCCGCCGTCCTCTCCGTGCTCATGCGGCAGTCACCTCGCCCCATCGATGCCCTGGGGTAGTGGACAATATACCATTAATACGCTTGAGGGGCAAGCGCTTCGCCGTACAGGGCTACGGCCGGAGAGCAAAGACGAAGGACCAAAGACGGTTGAGGTCTTATTGGTCCTTCGTCTTTGGTCCTTCGTCGTCAGGTTATTTCGCCGGCACCGAGCGCACGTAGAGGATGACGGCCTTCATCTCGTCGTCGGTCATCTGGGCCGTCGCCTTCCAGGGCATAAACTCGTTGAGCTGGCGGCCCGACGGCGTGATGCCCTGGCGCAGCGCCTTGACGATGTCGGCATCGGACCAGCCGCGCAACTCGCCGCCCGGCGTGAGGTTGGGGGCGGGCGGCACGTCCGGCGGCGCGCCGACCACAGGGCCGCCGGCCAGGTCAGGCTTGTGGCAGCCGCGACAGCCGCCCGTGGTCGCCAGGTACTGGCCGTACTCCACGGTGACGCCCTTGGGCGGCGCGGCCGGGCGCGGCGCGGTGTGGTTGATGGTGGCGGCGCTGGGGGTGAGTTGCCCCGAGGCGTAGACCAGCAGCCCGAGCGGCGTGAAGTTGTTGCCACGCGCCGGGCCGTCCTGGGCGGGGAGGCTCTTGAGATAGGCGATCAGGTCGCCCAGGTCGGCGTCGCTCAGATAGTAGTATTCCTCCGACGGCATGAACTGGATCGCCTTGCCGTCGGGCTTCACGCCGTGGCGGATGGTGCGCACCCAATCGGCGTCGGTGTACTGAGCCGTCGCGCTGTTCTGGCCCCGGGTCAGGTTGGGCGTAATGACGGTGCCCAGGGGTGAGTTGTCAATCCAGCGCATCCCGGTCAGGTTCGGCCCGTGGCAGTCGCCACACTTCGCCAGGGCGATGGCGAGGTGCTTGCCGCGCTCGGCCGCCGCCGCGTCCGTCGGAACGGCCACGGGCGCCGGCTGCACGCTGTAGGCGCGGTTCAGCCCCATCTGGGCCACGGCGTAGACGGCGATGAAGGCCACGACCAGCAGGCCCAGCAGCCCGCCCAGGATAATCACGAACCACTTCCGAAACCCACGCATAGCTCTCCCTTTCAGTTCTTTCAGCCAATGAAGGATGGGTGATGATGCTCCGTATAGGAGACGATGACGACGCCAGACGGGATTTCGTTCCCGTAGGTTTCAGTCCCCATACACAACGTATGAGAGGTTAAGAATCTTTCGCGGTCGGGAGGGTTTTTTATCCTCGGTGGGGATTTGCCGCCAGGTGATAGGTGGGGCTACAATGCTAGTTCATCAAGATGCCAAGACAACTCGGTAAGGCAAGATGGTAAGGAGAGGGGTATGACCCATGACCTGGCGGCCCTGCGGCCCGAAGCCTACTTTGACCTGGAGGGCTTCGCCCACCGCGCGCTGTTCGACGGCACGCAGTACGTCTGGGAGGCGCTCAACGCCATCCCGGCCTACGTAGACGAGTTCTGGGCGGCGCTCAACCCCTCGCAGCGGG
The DNA here is from genome assembly GCA_964522005.1 of uncultured Anaerolineales bacterium. Lineage (GTDB taxonomy): Bacteria > Chloroflexota > Anaerolineae > Epilineales > JAHCIE01 > JAHCIE01. The sequence continues at coordinate 22,039 of CAZFUK010000009.1, forward strand.
TGGAGGGCGCTGTCGAGCCAGGGGCGCTGCTGCTGGCCGAGCGGCTCACCGTGGCGCCTGGCGCGGTAATCGAGGCGGGCGTCCAGATTCGCGGCCGGGACATCTACATTGGACCGGGCGCGGTCCTGGAAGCGGGGGCCTACCTCAAGGGCGAGCAGATCTATATTGGCGAGGGGGCGCTGGTCGAACGGGCGTGGCTCAAGGGGAAAAGAATCCTGGTGGACCGCCGCGCCAAGGTGCTGGTCAACACCCGGCTGCGCGACAATGTGATTTTGGGGGAGGACGCGGAGGCGGGCTTCGCGGCGGACATCAAAAACGCCGTCTTCCTACCGAAGTCGGCGGCAGCGCACTTTGTCTATGCGGGGGATAGCCTCGTCGGGCGGGGCGTGAACCTGGCGGACAAGACAACGCTCTCCAATCTGCGCCACGACGGCCGCGCCCCGCGCTTGCACGTCGGCGAGACAGCGCTGGACAGCGGGCTGCGCAAGTTCGGGGCGGTGGTAGGCGACGGGGTGCGCACGGGCTGTGTCACGACCATGAACCCTGGCACCCTCGTCGGCCCCGGCGTGTGGACCTACGACCACACCGTGCTGAGCGGCGTCGTCGCGCCGCAGAGGATTGTCAAGCACCGCCAGTCCAACGAGACGGTCGAGCGCGAGGGCCGCTAGCGCAAGCCTTCGAGCAGTTTGACCGTCATCCGCTCCTGGTCCAGGTTGATGTCAAGGATGACGTCGTTGATGGCGGGGAGGAGGACTTCCTCGCCCGTCTCGTTGCGCACGACGTAGACCTCGTTGGCGCCGGTGAAGATGACCTCGGCCACCTTGCCCAGGTACTCGCCTTCGTCGGTGTAGACCTGGAGACCCTCGATCTGGTGGACGTAGTACTCGTCCTCGGCCAGGGGCATCGCCTGATCGAAGGGGACGGCGACGAACAGGCCGCGCATTTCCTCGGCCGTGGTGCGGTCGGTGACGTTGTCGAGCGTCAGGAGGACGTTGTTCTTGTGCAGCCGCCAGTTCGTCATGCGATAGGTGCGGTACGCCTTGCCATCGCCCGGGCCGATGAGGACGGACTTGAGACGCTGGAAACGCTCCGGAAAGCTGGTTTCCAGCGCCACTTTGACCTCGCCCTGAATCCCGTGCGCGCCGATGATCTCGCCGATGACCAGGTGGCGGGGGTTAGAACGCGGCACTTAGACAATCTCCAAGTTGATGCGGGCGCCCAGGCGGGTCGAAGTCGCCTTGAGCAAGGCGCGCATGGCGTTCGCCACCCGTCCCTGCTTGCCGATGATGCGGCCCATGTCGTCCGGCGCCACCGATAGCTCGTAGGTCAGGCCGCTCGCGCCCTGGCTCACAAGCAGCACCCGCACCCGCACGGTGTCGTCCACCAGCGATTGCGCCAGGAACTGGATGAGGACCCGCGTTTCCTCGTTGGCCTCGG
>CAZFUK010000010.1:0-3238 GCA_964522005.1 uncultured Anaerolineales bacterium
TTGGGTTGTCACTCCACTCTCCTCCCCGCCGGTCTTGGCGCGCCGGCGCAGTTCGGCCAGCATCTCGGTCAGGGCGGCGACCGTGGCGGCGGGCAGCGGCGCGTCCCGTCGGCTCGCCACGACCTCGGCCAGGTGGTGGGCCGCGTAGTCATAGGCGTCGGCCAGCGCGTCGAGTTCGTCGCGGTCGCGTTGGCCTGGCAGGGCCGCCCGTGTCTGCGCCACCGCCTCAGCCTCGGCCGGAGCGAAGGCGTCCAGCAACTCAGCGACCGGCAGGTGGCGCAGGGCCAGCAGCAGGCGGTGGCGGTGATACAGCGCCAGGTAGGCGCGGCTCTCGCGGCCCAGCGTGGTCGACTCATGGTGGACGGCGACGGCGCGGGGCTGGTAGACGACGCGCCAGCCGACCGCCGCCAGCCGTAGGCAATCGTCCGTCTCCTCGATGTAGGCGGGCGAGAAGAGCGGGTCCAGCCCAGCCAGCGCCTGCCAGGCGGCGCGGCGCACGGCGAACACCGCGCCCGTGACATAGTCCAGCGGCCGCTCGGCCTCCCAGCGGCCATCGTCGGGCTGGCGAAAGCCGTGGTGTTGGGCCAGCAGACGCGGCCGCTCCAGGTAGCCGCCCGCGTGCTGGACCGTGCGGCGGTCGGGGAAGAGCAGCTTGGCGCCCACTACGGCCACCCGCGGGTCGCCTAGCCGGTCGGCCAGGGCGGCCAGGCAGCCTGGGTCAAGCTCCACGTCCTGGTTGAGCAGCACGACCAGGGGGGCGGCCGTCTGGTCCACCAGGCTGTTTAGCCCGACGGCGACGCCAGCGTTCTCGGCTTGGCGAATAAGCCTCACCTGCGGATAGCGCGTGGCGACGAGGTCGGCCGATCCGTCTGACGAGCCATTATCCAGGACCACGACCTCGGCGGGCGGCGGGTCCTGCGCCAGGACCGAGTCGAGGCAGGCGGGCAGGTAGGCGCGGCCATTGTAGGCCAGAACGCCCACCGATAGCGGGCTAGCGGGCATCGCCTTGGCCCGGCCCCGGCGGCGTCCCCGCCGTCAGCCCCTCCACCGCGTGCGCCCCGTTCGCCCCGGCGGCCCCGGCCCCGTGGTGGCTCCAATACCCGCCCAGGCGCACCAGCCCATACCGCTCGTCCGCGCCGGTCCTCACGCGGAACGAGTAGTACTTGTCGTGGTGGTCGTAGGCGCCCGTCTCCCAGAAGTCGTAGATGGCGGCGGTAAAGAGATAGGCGCCCGCCAGTAGCGGCAGGTCGTCCACAATGTAGTCTACCCAGCCGTGCCCATAGACCTCGGGGATGTCAAAGCCGGCGTAGACCGTGTTCGGCCCCGTCACGTGCGCGCCCTTCTCGTCATGGATGGCGATGCCGAACATGGGGCGTTCGAGGCGGTGGTGGGCGTGGTAGTGCAGGCGGGCGATAAAGGTCTCGCCCGTGCTGAAGGCGTCGCGGCGCTGGCCCTCGGCGTCCAGGAACTCGACCGTCAGCAACTCCACCTCGCGCGTTCCCCAGCGGCTCGCCTCAACCGGCCGGCTGTTGTTGCCCGCCCCCGCCCTGTCGGCGTTCTCCACCTCCACCTCTCCGCCTTCGGCCTTCTGCCTTCCGCCTTCTGCCTCAGCCCCGTACATCGCGGCGTACTGTTCCTGGGCCACGTGGTCCAGGTAGGCGGCGATGACGTGGTCGGGCCGTCCGGCCGCGCGCACGCGGCTCTCGTCTAGCCAGATCGCCTGGTCGCACAGCTTGCGGACGGCATCCATGTCGTGGGTGACGAACAGGATGGTCACGCCCTGCTTTTTCATCGCCAGGATACGGCTCATGCACTTGGCCTGGAACGGCGCATCGCCCACCGCCAGCACCTCGTCCACCAGCAGGATGTCCGGCTGGGCGTGGATGGCGACGGCGAAGCCCAGGCGCATGTACATGCCGGACGAGTAGTGCTTGACCGGGGCATCAATGAACTGGTCTAATTCTGAAAAGGCGACAATCGAAGGGAAGAGGCGGTCCAACTCGCGGCGGCTCAGGCCCAGGATGGAGCCGTTGAGGTAGATGTTCTCGCGGCCCGTCAGGTCGGGGTGGAAGCCGGCCCCCAGTTCGAGCAAGCCCGACACCCGCCCGTTGACGACCACGCGGCCCTCGGTCGGTGGTAGAATACCATTGACGAGCTTGAGCAGGCTGCTCTTGCCCGCGCCGTTGGCCCCGATGAAGCCGACGACCTGGCCGCGCTCGACGCTGAAGCTCACGTCGCGCAAGGCCCAGAATTCCTCGGCCGGCTGGGAGGACGGGCGGAACAGGTTGACCACCATCTCCTGGAACGAGCGCGGCCGGTCGCGGCGCAGGTTGAAGCGTTTGGAGACGTGGTCGAACTGGACCGCCACCTGACCTGACGCCATCAGACCTCCTCCCCGAACCGTGGGGCCAAGTGGCTGAAGAGCAGGTAGCCCAGGCCCAGGACGGCCAGCGAGGTCACGGCGGTACGCAGCAGGAAGTCCACGCCGGGCGGCAGGCCCCAGTAGAGGATGTCGCGGTAGTTGGCGATGAGCGACCCCATGGGGTTGAGGATGTAGGCCAGGCGGCGCACCTCGACATCGTAGCCGCCGATGAGCTTGTGCTCTGGCAGTACCTTCATGTCATAGACGACCGGCGTCAGGAAGAACCAGGCCTGGAGGACGACTTCCATGATCACCGCCGTGTCACGGAAGAAGACATTGACGGTGGACAGAATCAGGGCCACACCCAGGGTGAAAATGGCCTGGATGATGATGAGCACCGGCAGAAAGAGCAGCCAGGGCGTGATCGGGGTGTGGAAGGCCAGCATGAGGGGGAAGAGGACGATGAGCGCGAGCAGGAAGTTGACGGCGTTGGACAGGATGAGCGACAGGGGCAGGGCCTCGCGCGGGAAGTAGACCTTCTTGATGAGCGTGGCGTTGCCGACGATGGTGTGGACCGCGCCACCGATGGAGCTAGAGAACCAGTTCCAGGGCAGGATACCGCACAGGATAAAGACCGGGAAGCGCTCGATGTTGGTCGGCAGCATCACGGTAAAGACGACGGTGAACACCAGCATCATGAGCAGCGGGTTGAGCAGCGACCAGACGAAGCCCAGCACCGAGTTTTTATAGCGCGCCTTGAGGTCGCGCAACACGAGGTTGCGCACCAACTCCCGATAGCGCCAGAGTTCCGCCAGCCGCGCCCACAGCCCAGGACGCCGGCCTTGATTCACCAGGACAGTCATACGTACGATACCT
>CAZFUK010000010.1:3338-4510 GCA_964522005.1 uncultured Anaerolineales bacterium
TTGAGAACCGACTCGTACACGCCGACCAGGGCGTGGCCCATGCCTTCCCAGGGGAAGGCGCGGGTGACGTGCTCGCGCAGCCGCCGCCCCAGCGCCAGGCGGTCCGCGTTGGCGAGGGCGCTCTCCAGCGCGTCGGCCAGGGCCACGCTGTCGCCGGGCGCGGCGTAGAGGCCGTGTTCGCCCAGGTACTCGCGGCTGACCGACGTATCAAAGGCGACGGTCGGCAGGGCCATCGCCATGTAGTTGAGCAGCTTGCCAGCTCCATCGGTGGTCGAGAGCTTGGGTGAGGCGGCCACGTCGCCCAGGGCGAGGCGGCGCGGGGCATACTCGTAGGGCACGCGGCCGGTGAAGGTCACCCGCTCGCCGACGCCGAGCCTGTAGGCGACGTCACGATACCGCTCGACGTTGGGGTAGCCCATGAGCAGCAGATGAACCTGGGGGCGGCGCGCCGCCAGCCGGGCCAGGGCTTGTAGCAGGTGCTCGGTGCCCTGGTAGGGCGCGAGCAGCCCCAGGTAGACGATCACCTCGGCGTCGGGCGGGATGCCCAGGGCGGCGCGCTCGGCCCGCCGCTCATCGGGCGTGAGCAGGTCGGGGCGGAACAGAGCCGGGTTGACGACGTCGGGCACGGCCAACGCGGGGCGGCCCCCGGTCGCCTGGGTGTACTGCCGCGCGGCACGCGCCGAACTGGTGACCACGCGGTCGGCCAGCCCGTTGATGCGGCCCTCACCCCAGCGGGCCAGCCGCTCGGCCCTGGAACCGGCCTGGATAAACTCGTGGTCGAGCATCTCGGCCGTCAGTGACCCCTGGTAGTCGAAGACCAGCGGGACGCGGGCCAGGCGGCTGACCGGATAGCCGATGAGCGCGCCCTCGTGCAGGTGGCCGTGAACCAGGGTAGGGCGGGCCTGGAGCGCCGTCCGCAAGGCCGTCGCGCCCAGGTAGGCGTCGAAGGCGAACTTGTGGCGGGAGGAACCGACTTCGTAGTGGGCGCGCCAGGGCAGGGGGGGCGTGCGGCGAACCGTCACGTCGGGCAGGTCGCGGCCGCGCGCGTAGGTGACGATGGTGACGCGGTGGCCGAGGGCCTGCAGGACCCGCGCCTCTTCCAGGATACGCACATGGCAGCCGTAGTCGCCAAAAAAGCTGGTCGGGGCCACCATGAGGATGTGGTACGGTGT
>CAZFUK010000010.1:4610-23227 GCA_964522005.1 uncultured Anaerolineales bacterium
AGCCGTAGTCGCCAAAAAAGCTGGTCGGGGCCACCATGAGGATGTGGTACGGTGTATCGGACATGAGATTAAGTTATAAGCGCCAGTTTGGCCGAGCGGGGCAGGCGTTTCAGGGCTGCCTCACGGCGCAGGGCGGTCGGGCGGTCGGGCGCCTCTTCCCAGTACACCAGGCGCACCGGCCGCCGCGCGCGGGTGTAACGGCTGCCGCTCCCGTCGTTGTGGGCGGCGACCCGCGCCGTCAGGTCCGTCGTCCAGCCGGTGTATAGGCTCCCGTCGCGGCATTCGACCATGTAGACAAAGACCAACCCCTACTTCCTTTCTCTCCTCCCGCCGAAGTTCCCGAAAAACATCTGCCGTAGGCGGTCCTTGCCCACGTCCTGGAGCGGGTTCTCCTCGCTCTGGCCGGCGCGCAGCATGCGGATGTGGGCGTCGCGGGCCTGGTCGAGCGTCTTCTCGATGGCCTCCAGGTCGCCGGTGGCGATGACGCTCTTGAGCGACTGCAACTCGGCGATGGCGCTGTCAATCCAGCGCGTCAGGGCCACGGCGTTGGTCGTGGTCAGCGAGGACCAGCGCAGTGGGTCCGTGTTGACGGGCGCCGACGAGGTTTTGAAGTTCTCGCCCGCCACCTTCTGAATCTCCGTCCAGCTCGAACTGTGGGCCGCCGTGTTCATCAGGGCCAGCGACAGCAGGAAGGGCAGGTGCGACGCGGCGGCCGCGATGCCGTCGTGCTCGTCGGGGTCCACGAAGTAGGGCTGCGCGCCCAGCCCGGTCACGAAGTCGGCCAGGATGCGGATGGCGTCGGCGTCGGCGTTGACAGACGGAGCCAGGCAGTAGAAGGTCTTGGTGAAGACCTCGGCGGTCGCGCCCTCGGCCGGCGCGCCCTCGCGGCCCAGCATGGGGTCGCCGCCGATGAAGTTGACGCTCTGCGGCAGCAACTCCTTCGCCCAGCGCATGACCTCACTCTTGGTACCCGCCGTATCGGTCACAATGGCGCCCGCCTTGAGGTGCGGGCCGATGTGCATCATCGTCTCGCGCACGGCCTGGACCGGGGTGGCGATGAAGACCAAGTCGGCCTCGTCCACCGCCGAGATCAGGTTCCAGTCGCTGCGGTCAATCGCCCCGCGCTTCTTTGCGGCGGCGGCGGCCGGCGCGCTCTTGTCGTGGCCGACAATCTCAAAGTTGCTCGACGGCCGCAGGCGCTGCAAGGCCAGCCCCAGGGCCGTGCCGACGAACCCGGTCCCGATAATCGTAATGCGTGGCCGAGACGCCATTCCCTCATCTCCTATGTCTTTGCGGTACGTCGTGCGCGAGAACAGGCGGGTCAAGCGCGATGTGTTTTGCATAACTGTCTACGCCAGTTTAGCCCTGGTCGTCGGCCCGCCGCAGTGCGGCCCACAGGTCGGCATGGTCGGCCAGGGCGGGCGGGCAGGCGGGCGTGTCGTGATAGCGCACCAGGGCGACGGTGAGCGGGTCACTCCCCGCTTCTGCAATCCATATGGCCCCCTGCTCCGCGTGGTTCGCCAGGGCATAAAAGGGCCGATGCCAGCCGTTCGAGTCGGCGGCGACGCCGCTCAACCACGTGGGGGCCGCCACTCGGAGCAGCACCCGCGTCACGCGGTGCGCCAGGTGGATGCCCTGCCCCGCCTTGGCGACGTCGTGCAGCAGCGCGGCTTTGAGCAGGGCCGGCTCGGTCTGGCCCGCCTCGGTCAGCCGCCGCGCCACGCGCAAGGCGTGGAGCCGGTCGGCGCGGGGGAGGCGGTCGAACAGGTCGCGCTCGCGGCGGCTCAGGACGGCCAACGCGCTCTCGTCCACCTGTTCCCAGCGCGCCAGCAAGGCGTGGACGCCCTGGCGCACGCGCACCACCACGGCCCCCAGCGGTGTCATCGCCCTAGCTGAAATCCGAGCAGGCGTAGTACCAGGTCTCGCACCGGGTCTAATACCGACCAGAGAACGCCCGGCACCATCAGGACCAGCGCAAATAGAATAAGCGAGCCGAAACGCTCAATGCGCTGGAAGGACTGGGCCATCGAATAGGGCAGGAAGCCCAACACGATGCGGTAGCCGTCCAGCGGCGGCAGAGGCACCAGGTTGAACACGAACAGCAGCACATTCAGGCCAATCATCTGCTCCAGAATGGTCCGCAGCGACGGAAAGAGGGCGCTGCCAAACAGGCCCGATAACTCGGGCGAGCGAAAGACCAGGTGGGCCGGGACCGCGAACAGCGCCGCCACGAGTAGGTTGGCAATCGGCCCCGCCAGCGAGACAATGGCCGTGCCACGCCGGCCGAGGTAGTAGGGCGAGATGGGGGTCTGCGCCCAGCCTAGGCCGATGAGCAGGAACAGGAGCGACCCCAAGACATCGAGGTGCTTGAGCGGGTTGAGGGTCAGGCGGCCGGCGGCGCGGGGCGTCGGGTCCCCCAGCCGGTCGGCGACCACGGCGTGCGCGCCCTCGTGGGCCGGGAAGGCGACCAGGAGGACGATGAGGCGAACGATGACCTGGGCCAGGGAAATGGGCGCGATCAGGGTAAGTCTCCTCTTTAGACTCCGTTGTAGAGTCGAGGAATCATAGCACACTCACCAGGGAGCGGCAAACTTCGCCCTGCCGGGGCGGACGTGCTATAATCCAGGGCTATGATCCCCCAGTTCAACCTCGGCGATGTGGTCCGTCTCCGCAAGCCCCACGCCTGCGGCGCCAGCGAGTGGGAAGTCGTCCGCCTGGGCGCGGATATTGGCATCCGCTGCCTGGGCTGCGGGCACCGCGTCCTGCTGCCGCGCGCTAAATTCGAGAAGAGCGTCAAAACCGTGGTGCGGCGCGCTGACGCCGCGCCCCCCCCAGAAGACTAAGCGCATGCCTACCCGCATCCTGTTCCTCTACTCCGACACTGGCGGCGGCCACCGCAGCGCGGCGGAGGCGATCCGCGACGCGGTCTACGAGACCTGGCCGGGGCGCGCCGACATCGCCCTGGCCGACTTCTACCTGGACGCCTACCCGCCCCTCATCAACCGCACCGGCAGCCTGTACACGCCCATCATCAACCACGCCGACTGGATCTGGAGCACCCTGTTCAAGCTAGGCGACATGCCCGGCCAGACGGACCGGGTGTGGCGTGTCTTCCTGCCGAGCATGAAGCCGCGCTTCATCAAGCTGCTCCAAAAGCACGCGCCCGACCTGGTGGTGTCGGTGCATCCGCTGTGTAACCGGCCCATGGTGGAGGCGGCCCGTGCCCTGGCGCGGCCCATCCCGGCCATCACCGTCGTCACCGACCTCGTCATCGGGAGCGCGTTCTGGTATGACCCCCACGTGGACTTCATCTATGTGCCGACCGAGACGGCCCGCCTGCGCGCCCTGCGGGAAGGGGTGACACCGAGCCGCGTGGAAGTCGTGGGCCAGCCGGTTCACCCGCGCTTCAAGCCCTTCCAGGGCGACCGGCCGGCCCTGCGGCGCAGCCTGGGACTGGCGCCCGACCGCGTCGCGATTCTGATTGTGGGCGGCGGCGAGGGCATGGGCAAGGTGTACGAGACGGCGCGGGCCATTGCCACGAGCGGGCTGCCGGTCCAACTGGTGGTGGTCGCGGGCCGCAACCGCGAACTCAAGGCGCGGCTGGAGACCGTCCACTGGGAAGTGCCCACCATCATCACGGGCTTTGTGCGCAACATGCCGGACTGGATGGCGGCGGCCGACCTGATTGTGACCAAGGCGGGGCCGGGCACTATCTCCGAGGCGCTCATCGCCGGGCTGCCCATGCTCCTGTTCGGGTATATCCCCGGCCAGGAGGCGAGCAACGTGACCTGGGTGACGGAGCAGGGTGTCGGCGGGGCGGCCTTCACGCCTCAGGCGGTGGTGGCGCAACTGCGCGAGTGGCTGGCGCCCGGCAGCGACGCCCTGGCCGAGATGACGCAGCGCGCCCTGACCCTGGCCCGCCCCAACGCTGCCCACGACCTGGGCGGCCGGCTGCTCCTGTGGGCCGAGCGCGGGCTTGAGCCGACGCGAGGTAGTTTAGAGCTATGATCATCACCGACGCGGGGCAGGTGACGGCGGCGTGGCTGACGGAGACACTGCGGCGGAGCGGGGCGCTCGCGAGTGGCGCGGTCGCCTCGGTCGAGGTAGTGGCGGAGAAGAGCACCTGGTCAAGCTCGGTGCGGCTGCGTCCGACCTACACCCCCGACGCCGCCGGCAGCCTACCAACCGCCCTCTTCCTCAAGCTGTGCAATGGCGAGGGCTTCATCGGCCAGTCCGAGGTAGACTACTACACCCGCGACTACGTCGGGCTGGCCGACGCGCCCCTGGTCACCTGCTACGACGCCCAGTACGACCCCGCCAGCGGCGCGTATCACATCCTGCTGGACGACCTGTCCGCCACCCACCAGGCGACGTGGCGCGTCGCGCCTACCCTGGCCCATGGGCAGGCGCTGGCGAGGGGGCTGGCGCGGCTGCACGCCTATCGCTGGACGGCGGAGCAGCGGGCGGCGATTGGGGCGGCCCTGCCCGACGCGCCCAAGCTTGGCCGCTATGTCGAGGTCGCGCGGGCCGGGCTGGAGCCAATGCTGGCCGACGTGGCGGGTGACATCGAACCGCGTTGGGCGGCGACGTGGCGCGATGTGTTTGACCTGCACCCGCCGCTGATGGTCGAGCGAGCGCGGAGCTCGGTCGGCGTCACCGTCGTCCACGGCGATGTCAACCCTGGCAACATCCTGGCTCCGATCTCAGGCGAAGGGCCGGTCTACCTGCTGGACCGCCAGCCCTTCGACTGGTCGCTGACCGTCTGGCTCGGCGCGAGCGACCTGGCCTATATGATGGTAAGCTGGTGGGAGCCGGCGGCGCGGCGGGCATTGGAGATGGGTGTGCTGCGCGAGTACCACGCGGAGTTGGGGCGGCGGGGCGTGCGCGACTACGGCTGGGATCAACTGGTGGCCGACTATCGGCTGTGCGTCGTCCAGGCGATCTACGTCCCGACCGAGTGGTGCAGCACCGAACACGGCCTGGGCGAGATGAAGTGGGTGTGGTGGCCGAAGCTGTTGCGGGCGATGGCCGCCTTCGAGGACTGGGATTGCGATGAGATGTGGACGAGGTGACTCGGGCAAGAGACGTGGGCCAGAAGACCTGACAGGTTTCGGAAACCTGTCAGGTCTTGCGCTATAGAAGACAGAGCCTAGCGAAATCCAGCGCGGCCCCCGCTGCGTCCTTCAGGCGACAGCCATTGAGGAGGACGAGATGGAACGAGAATCCCTGCTTGCCTCGCCCGTGGACCGCCTGGCCGACTACCCCCTGCTGGACGCCTTGCGCGGGCGGCGGTCGCGCCGCTTCGGCCTGGGCATGAGCATCCAGAGCGGCCCCTTCGCCTACACCAGCCAGCATCCCCCCCTGCCCCTGGACGACGCCGAGGAAGCAGCGCTGGCCTTCGCGGCGTGTGGCGTGACCGGCTACGCCCTGGCCGACCTGGCCTACGGGCAGGGCGACGGCGGCAACATGCTGGCCGGCCTGCTGGGCCGCACCGTCGCCAGCCCCGACGCCATGAACTGCATCTCGGTTGTCGTGACCAACGACGAGGCGACCTATCTGCTCAAGCGGCCCCAGGACTTCGCGCCGACCGAGTACCCGGACCTGGTCGCGCTGGCCGAGCGCGGCGACCTGACCGACCTCTACCACCGCAGCCGCGTCAAGCTCCAGGACAGCCGCGCCGCCCCGCCCGTGATTCCCGGCTACAACTTCAACATCAACAAGTGGTCGCTCTACGCGCCGGGCGGCGCCTACTTCCTGCCCATCGCCGAGACGACGGCCATCTACATCAACGCCCTGCTCGAAGCGTTTACACCGCAGATGGGCATCTTCGTGCTGGACGAGCGCGCCAACTTCCAGCCGGCCGGCATCGGCCAGTTCAGCCGCAAGAAGGGCGGCCACCTGGACGACAGCCCGACCGGCGGCCACGTGGCGACGATCCAGGCCATCGAACTGTCGCTGGCCGAGGCGGGCGCCATCGAGCAGGGCATGGTGCTCCAGAACCTGGGCCTGATGACGCAGGCGCTGGGGCTGGGCGGCTTCCCCAACTTCGCCCGCCACGAGTGGGGCTGGTTCGACGCCCTCGGCTTCCGCATGGCCGAGATGCCGGGCAGCCGCTACCTGGGCGCGCCGGGCCTGGTGTCCACCTTCCTCGGCTGGCTAGGCCGTGACCCGGACATCCGCTATCCGCTCGGCCTGGAGCGCGACGGCGAGGTCCTGCTCAAGCCCTTCTGCCCGCCCTACTACCCGACCATGCGTGACGCCGTCCTGGCCTACGTGGACTACAAGTTCGGGCCGCAGGGGGTGTGGCGGGGCCGCGCGGCGACGAGCGCCTGGCGGGACGCCCAGGGGGTGGCGGCGGGGATTCCCGACCTGCCCGACGAGGCGGTGGAGGCCACCATCGCCTATTGTGAGTACATCTACGACCGCTATGACCGTTTCCCGGCCTACGCCGCGCCCTTCCGCACCGTGCTCGGCTACCAGGCCGTCCACCTGGACCTCGAATTCTACGACCGCTTCTACCGCCCGGACGCCCTCACGGAGACGCAACGCGCCCACCACCACGCCTGATTCGCGGCATGCTGCCTGCTTGTGACTCCGCACTACACGCTGCCGGTCACAAGGAGAACACCGCATGCGATTGGTGACAGTTAAGACGCCGGAGGGCAAGGGCCAGGACGTCGCGGCCCTTGCCCTCCGGCATGGTATCCGACAGGCGGCGGTGCACCAGGTGTACGTGCACGGCCCGAACCGTCCGCAGGACGTGGTCGAGGTCGAAACTGCCACCCCCACCGCCAAGGCCTTTATTGACGCCTTGCTGGCGGCCCCCTTCTTCAGCCCCGACGAGTATTCCATCTCGGTCCGCCTGCCCCACTCCATTGTCAGTGCCGAGAGCACGGCCGAGTTGACCAGGCCCGTCGCCGCGCCCGGCATTGACGTCGTCGCCGACCTGTGGCAGCACAACCACATCACCTTCAGCCTGGTGGGCCGCACCATCACCGGCGGCCTGCTCCTGGCCTACGGCATGTTGCAGAACAGCCTGGTGACGATGTTCGCCGGCCTGCTGTTCATCCCCCTCCTACCTATGCTCATGGCGACCAGCCTGGGGAGCCTGACGCGCTACGGGCGGCTGGCCCGCCAGGGCGTGATCGCTCTCCTGCTCGGCCTCGGCCTGCTAGTCGTGACCGGGGCGGTCCTGGGAGCAATCGTCAAAGGCGACATTGGCTACACAGAGTCCAGCCCCTTGCCTGTCACCGTTCTTATCGCGCTCATTGTGGGTATCGCCGCGACCCTGGCCCACGTGGACGACACCGGCCGCCGCGAGCTAATCGGCCTGGCTCTGGCCAGCCAGTTGGCGCTGCCGACGACGTGGCTCGGCCTGGCCCTCGGCCTGGGCGGCAGCGAGCTGGCGAAAGCGCCAGAGCGCCTGCTGGGCCTGGTGGTCACCCTGGCGACCTATCTCGTCGTCATGACCGCCATGTATGGCCTGATGCGGATCAAGGCAGGCAAGTGGCAGGGAGTGCGCGACTGAGGCGTCAGCCGGCTGGGGGCTGTCGGACTGCGCGCAGGGTCTCGTCTACCCAGGCGCGGTCTTCCGGGCTTAGCTCCGGTGGTGGGGGCGGCTGGGTGTAGTCCAGCAGGCGCTCGTAACCGACGAGGGCAAAGCAACTCTCCAGGGCGGCCTGGAGGTTCAGGGGTACAGCGGGGTCTGGCTTGAGCAGGGGGACCGGGACGGTGGGCAGGCGGTCGCGGAGTTGGACCGCCCAGACGGGCGCAGTGGCGCTGTCGTCGCCGTAGGTCAGGTAGACGTAGTAGGGGGCGGGCGGCACGGGTTCCAAAAGCTCGATGCGTGTCCCGCCGCGCAGCAGGTCAATCTCCAGCAGATGGGTGCGCGTGTGGAGCAGGTCGGTACGGCGGTCGGCGTACTCACGCACTCCCTCGCCGGTTTTGTTGGCCGGCGACAGAATCTCAATATCCGTGACTAGTCGGCGCTGCGCCACATCGCGAATCTCGACACTGAGTTGCGGGCTAAACGAGGGGCGGCGCACCTCAATGGTAGGCGGCGTCAGGACACTCGTCGCCTCGGCCACCCCGCCCCGGACCGGGGACATCTCGACGACGTGGATATCCGGGTACAGGATGCGCGGGGTGGGCGCTTCGAAGATGCCCAGCGCGGAGCGGTCCAGGACATAGCGTTTCGCCAGCAGGGCGACATAGTTAGGACGCAAGTACGGCAGCAACTGCGCCCGAATCTCGGTCGCTAGTGTATCATGGAATTCCTGCCACATCTCTCCTTCGAGATACGGGTCCATGCCGGGAAACGGTGACGGCATACGGCCTTCCTCCTTCTCGCTGCTACCCTAACGCAAGTATAGTCGAGGATGAACCCGCGTCAAGAGGCTGTCTTGCCACCCCTGAGCGACGGCTGTATAATGACGACTACCGCCGAGAGGCTGACCTGAAGCCGGGGAGAGGGGTATGCGCCGTTTGCTGTTTCCCATCGCGTCACGGTGGCTGGCCGTCCTGGTCCTGCTCGCGCTGGCGCTGGCGCCGGGCCAGGCCCACGCCCAGACGCCGGCGGCCGCCTCCCTCCTGTTCCTGGACGAGCGCGACCTGCGGGTAGACTTTGACCGACTGCAAGCCCAGCAGGGGTCGCTGACCGTCGAAATCTTCAACCGGGCGAGCGAAGCCCAGACCGTCGAGCTGCGGCTGACGGGCCTCGCGCCGCTGACCGGCCGAGGCGACCCCAAGCTGGCCTGGATTCTGCCCGACCTGGTGCGCCAGCGCATTGACGCCAGCCGCGTCGGCGTGCTGGCCCTCGTCTTCCGCGTGGACATCGCGCCCGACCCCGGCGTCTACGAAGGCTACCTCGTGGCGACAGGCGAGCGGGGCGATGTGATTCGCCGCAAGCTGGTGCTGGACGTCGGCGCGAGCGGGCGGGCGGGGGGCGCCCCGGCCATTCGCGTCGAGGGCCGCGACGCCGTCACCCTCAACGCCGTCAACTACCTGCCCTCCTTCCTCAGCCCCCTGCTGCCCGCTCTCCTCCTGCTTGCCTTCGGCCTGGCCGCCCTCTTATCCGTGGGCCGGCTCGCGCCGGGGCGCCTCAATATCCTGCTCGGTCTGACGGTCGTCGTGGTCGTCGCGCTGGCCCTGCTCCTGGTGGGCGAGTGGGGAACGCGCGCCGCCCTCAGTGGCCTGGGGCGGGTGTGCGCCACGGCGCAGCAGAGTCCAGGCCGTGAACTGTGCCGCGTCGCCACCTTTGGCCTGGAGCCGAGCCTGGTCGTCGCCACGCCGGTCTCGGTCGCGCCCCTGACCGGCGACAGCCCCGGCGAGGCCGTCGCGCCCGTGGGCGGGGGCAAGCTGGTCGTGCGGGACGGCCTGCTGAACGTCCAGGACGTGCCGCGCGCGGGCAAGTACGAGTGGAAGGTGGACCTGCGACCCGACGACGAGAAGCAGGGCGACGTGAACCTCACGGCTTGGGTGACCGACTGGTGGCCGTGGGCGGCGCTGACGCTGGGGTTGGGGCTACTGCTGGGCCGCTGGGTGACCCAGTACTTCCAGACCTGGCGCGGGCAGGCGCAGCAGGTCGTGCGGCAGCGCCGGCTGAGTGAGACGATTCCCCAGGAGGAAGAGGCGTTCTGGACGCGCTACCCTGACCTGGCCTCGGGCGACCTCAAGGCCGTCCGCGTGGCGCCCCTGGCGAAGGCCTGGCTGGACGACGTCGAGCTGGCCCTCAAGGCCGAGCGGGTCCAGGCGGCCCAGGAGAGCCTGGACGGCCTGGAGACGTACCTAGCCGCCTTCCGCGCCCTGCGCGAGGGGCTGGTCCAGTTGCACGCCCAACGCGACGCCGTCTGGGAACTGGTGCCCGACTGGGTCGCCCTCGACGACGACCACATCGAGATTTTCGCGGCGGTCAAGACCGAGTTCAACCGCCCCTTTGCCTCCACCACGCCGGCCCAGTCGCACAAGGACGTCCCGGGCCGGCTCGACCGCGTCGCCGCGTACCAGGACTGGCTGGCCGCCCTCGACCGCACGCTGCGCCTAGTCGCCGCCTACGACGAACACGCCGAGAGCATTCCGGAGGGCACGGAGGAGCAGCGCGAGCGGCTGGACCGGCTCCAGGCGGAACTGCGCAAGGCCGCCGCCACGGCCATTACCACCAATCAGCGCGCGACCGTGGACGCGCAGAACGATGCGGCGGACGAGGTGGGCCACGCCATCGAGGAACTGCACCTGGCGATTGACCGCGACGGGGGGATGCGCCGCGACGGGCGGCGGCTGCGCTTGCCCGAGGAGGGCGCGGCGCCGGACGGCGGGCAGCGGGGCTTCCTGGACGTATTTGGCCGACCGGGCCAGACCGTGACGGACGCGGCGGGCGCGGCGCGGCGGCTCAGCGCGGCCGAGCTAGAGCGGCTGTACCAGCAGTCCGAGCTTCAGATGAGCGTCATCGCCGGGGTGGTCGCCGTCGGCTCCGGGATGCTGGCGCTGTACTTTGCCAACCCGACCTGGGGCGCGCCGGCCGACTACCTGAAGGCGCTGCTGTGGGGGTCCACCGTGTCCGAGGGCTTGAAGTACGTCAACGTCCTGCTCCGCCGCGTGTGGAGCAACCCCTGACCTAGACGAGAGGGGTTGACCTCACTGCCCCTCGTTACCCCCCACCGCGTAGGCCACGGCGTCGTCCGGCGTCATGGCCCGCCCCTCGGCCAGCGCGCGGCTGAACGCCGCGTCCCCCAACTGTCCCCGCGCCACCGTCAGGCTGTGCTCCACGCGGGGGAGGTCGGCGGGCGGCAGGGGCGCCCCCAGGCTCTCCCGCAGCGCCGCCGCCGCCCCCAGCAGCCGGGCGGCCGGCGCCCCATCCCCCTCCCGCGCCGCGAGCCGGCCCAGTGCCTCGAGCGTCTCCGCCAGTTCCCGCTGCGTGCCCATCGCGTGGTTCAGCCTCAGACTGTGGAGCAGGTCGGCCCTGGCTTCCACGGTGCGCCCCAGCTCGCGCAGCGCGACCCCTCGACAGCGCACCGCGTCGGCCAGCAGGAGCTTTTGGCCGGTTGGCTGACTTAGGGCGACGGCCCGCTCGGCCATGTCCAGCGCGGCCGCCGCGTCGCCCTGGCCAGAGGCGACCAGGCTGAGCTCGGTCAGGGCGATAGCAGACCAGGAAGCATCCTCGGCGACGACTTCCTCGCCCAGGGCCAGGCCTTGCTCCAGGCGCGCCCGCGCCCGGCCATACTCCCCCCGACCGCGCTCGAGGCGGCCCAGGGCGACGAGTGGGTTAAAAAGACCGCTGCGACTTCCTAAGCCTCGACCGAGCGCCAGGCCCTCGTTCAGGAGCGTCTCCGCTTCGGTGTAGCGACCCTGCCAGCACGCGAGCTTGCCCAATTCAGTGAGCGTTATTATCGTGTTCGCCTTGTCGTCTATGTCCCGCGTCAACGCCAGGGCTTGTTCAAGGAGTGACTGGGCGACCGGATAGTCTGCCTGACCTGAGGCCACCAAAGCTAGACCTATCGTTCCATTAGCGAGGCCCAACTTATCCCCGAGGTCCTGTCTCAAGGCGAGGCTTTCCTCCAACAACACGCGCGCCGTGGTATAGTCACCCTGGTAGTAGGCGACTAGTCCCAGGTCGCTCATAACCGCTGTCCTGGATAATTTCTCGCCCAGCGACCGGTAGAGAGTGATGGCCTCATCATAGCGTAGCCGCGCTGTCGCAAAGTCGTTCTGATCGTGGGCGCATACTCCCAACCGATGGAGAGTACGAGCCTCACCGTATTGGTCACCCAGGACGCGGTACAGAGCCAGCGCCTCCTGATAACGGGCCCCCGCCGTGGCATAGTCATCCCTATCGCGGGCCGCCACGCCGAGTTGGCTGACCGCTTCCGCCATCGCCTGGCGGTCACCGGCCTGCTCGGCCAGGCCCAGGGCCTGCGCCGCCAGGTGCTCAGCCCCATCATACTCGCCCTGTCTAGTCGCCAGGTCGGCTGCCCCATTGAGGAGCTTGGCGCGAAGCCTCATGTCCCCACCGTCCCGCGCCGTCAGGCTCGCCACCCACCTGCGCCCCTCGCTGAGATAACCGCGTGTCCGCCAGAAGAGGACCAGGGCGGCGGCCAGGCGCAGCCCCGTCGCGGCCTCCCCCGTCTCGATGCTCCACTGGAGCGCCGCGCGCAGATTGTCATGCTCCGCTTCCAGCCGATCCAGCCACCGCCGGGTCTGGACGCCGGTGAGTTCCACCGCCGCCCGCTCCGAGAACTGGAGAAAGAAGGCGGCGTGACGGGCGCGGGTCGCCCGTGTCTCACCGCTGGCGTCCAGGCGTTCGGCCGCGAACTCGTGTAGCGTTTCGAGCAGGATGAAGCGCGGCTCGCCGTCGGGGCCCTCGTCCTGGCGCAGCAGGCTCTTGCTCACCAGCGACTCGACGCCGTCCAGCACATCCAGCCCCAGGTCATCCTCGGCGTTGCAGACCGCTTCCACGGCCGCCAGGGTGCGGCCCCCCACAAACACCGCCAGGCGGCGGAACAGCCGCTTTTCCCCCTGATCGAGCAGGTCGTGGCTCCACTCGATGGCGGCGCGCAGGGTCTGCTGGCGGGCCGGCAGGTCGCGGGCGCCGCCGACCAGGAACCTCAAGCGGCCTGACAGCCGTTCGAGCATAGCCTACAGGGACAGAACCCGCACACGGGCGGCGGCCAGCTCCAGGGCCAGGGGCAGACCGTCCAGGCGGTGGCAGATGTGGGCCAGGGTGGCGGCGTTCTCCCGTGTCACCTGGAAGCCAGGCTTGACGGCCTCGGCGCGCTGGACAAACAGTTGGACCGCGTCGGCCTGGGCCACCTGGGCGGTGTAGCGGTCGGGGTCCTGGAGATGCCCGGCGCCCACGGGGGGCCGCTGGGGCAGGGGGAGCGGGGCCAGGGGGTAGGTGTGCTCGTCATGCAGCCGCAGCGCCTCGCGGCTGGTCACCAGTACTTTCAGGAACGCGGCGGAGAGCAGGAGGTCGGTCACCAGGGGCGCGGCCTGCACCAGATGCTCGAAGTTGTCGAGAACGAGCAGCAGCCGCTTGTCGCGCAGAAAGTCCTGGAGGCTGTCGAGCAAGGGGCGGCTGCCGGTCTCGCGTACCCCTAGCGCCTTGGCGATGGCCGAGGGGACCAGGGCGGGGTCCAGGACCGGCGCCAGGTTGACGAAGTAGACGCCGCCGGTGAACGTGGCGAGGACCTGGGCCGCCAATTCGAGCGCCAGCCGCGTCTTGCCCGTCCCGCCCACGCCCATCAGGGTGACGAGGCGCACATCGGGGCGCAGGAGCAGCGCGCCCAGGTCGGCCAGTTCGCGGACGCGGCCGACCAGCGGCGTGGGCAGCAGGGGCAGGTTGTTGGGGCGGACATCGAGAGACTTGAGCGCCGGGAAATCGACCGGCAGGCCGGGCGCCAGCGCCTGGTACAGATGCTCAGGCTGGCTCAAGCCCTTGAGCCGGTGGTGGCCCAGGTCCTGGAGGCTGACCTCGCCGCCCAGCCGACCCTCCGCCCCCTCGGCCACCGCCGCCGTCAGCAGGATTTGCCCGCCGTGGCCCGCCGACATGACGCGGGCGACCCGGTTGAGGGTCGGCCCGACATAGTCGCCGTCGCGCCAGTCGGCCAGGCCCAGGTGCAGGCCCATGCGCACGCGCAGCGGCCCGGTGCCCCCCCAGGCCTCGCTCGGCGCCTGTAACGCGCGCTGCGCCGCCACCGCTGCCGCCACGGCCTGGTGGGGGGTGGCGAAGGCGGCGCAGAAGGCATCGCCCACGGTTTTGAAGACGATGCCGCCGTGGGCCTCGATAGCCGCCTGCAACACGGTGTTGTGGTGGGCCAGCGACCGCGCCATCGCCTCTGGCCGCTGTTCCCACAGGGGCGTGCTGCCCTCAATATCGGTAAACAGGAATGTGACGGTGCCGGTGGGTGGAGCCTCGCGCGACGCCTTGACCATACCCCCCTCCAGTCTACTACCCGATTGTCACATTATACCACAACTCGGCTTGCCACGTCACGGGTCGTTGGGTATAATCGAGAAAACCTGGAGGAGGACCTCTCTGACATGCGCGACATTGCACCCCGTCTCTCCACCTTCGAGGGTCTGGTGATGGGACGGGTCTACCTGATTGAAGACCCCGATGGGCTGACGATTGTGGACGCGGGGCTGGAACTGGCCGCGCCGCGCATTCTCCGCCAGCTAGAGGCCCTGGGGCGGCGGCCCAGCGATGTCAAGCGGATTCTGGTCACCCACGGCCACCCCGACCACGTGGGCGGTCTGCCCGAACTCAGGGCCAGGACAGGCGCGCAAGTGCTGGCCCACGCCAAGGACCGCGCGGCCATCGAGGGGCGCGAGCCAATTCCACGGGTCGAGGCGGACAGGGTGGGCGGCGTGGGCCGCCTGATGCGACCGCAGGAAACCACGCTTAAAGGGACGCCGGTGGACCAGGTGGTGGATGAGGGGGATGTGCTGCCGGTGCTGGGCGGGCTGCACGTGCTATTCACGCCGGGCCACAGCCCCGGCCACGTCTCGTACTGGCAGCCGCAGCAGGGTGTCCTGTTCTGCGGCGACGTGATTATGCGCCTGCCCAACTTGCGCCCGCCCATCGCCGCGTTTACGGTGGACATGGCCGAGAACCAGCGCTCGCTCAAGCGGCTGGTGGACCTGGCGCCACGCGTCGTGTGCTTCGGCCACGGCCACCCCTTGACCGAGGGAACGGCGGAGCGGCTGCGCGCCTACGCCGGGAAGGTGGGCGCCCTGTAAAAATAAAAAAGACCTTTAGGGTTTCGAAAACCCTAAAGGTCTGGCCGCTACCTACACAGTCGCGGGTGGCGCGCCACGAATGAGGAAGGACTTGCCTTCGTAGCCGTCCAGCCGAATGGTAATCTCCCCCGCGTCGGTCACCAGGCCCTCGACCGTCTCGGCCAGCATGTTGATGGCCCGCCCGCGCCGCGCGCCGGGCGCCACCACCACGCTCTCCTCCAGGGGCGTCGCCCCAAAGTTGAGGGCCGTCACCTGCGTCCCCAGGTCGTCGGGCAACTCGTGGACCATAACCAGCAGACCGGGGCTGCTCACAGCGGGCACGGCGACCTGGCGGCCGGCGTAGACGCGGTAGGCCTGGCGGATCGCCAGCAGGCGCTGCAACTGGCGGGCGAACGAGTCGGACTGCTGGAGCTGCTCGGACAGCGGGCCGTAGAGGGCGGGCGCCCTTGGCAGGCCGGCCGTCGAGGTCTGGGCGTCCGGGGCCACGTTGACCAGGTCGTAAGCGCCGCGATTGATCCAGCGCGTGTCACCATCGGCCAGCAGCGGCTCAATCTGGACGCGCGGGAGGGGCAGCGCGCCGACCAGGTCCCAGCCGGACAGGGCGAACACGCCGGGCTGGAAGGCGTTGTACATGGCGAGGAGCAGGTGGACGCGCTGAATCAGCCGCCGGTCCTCGTCGCTAAGGCTGTCCAGGTCGCGCAGGCCCAGGGCGGCGGTGATGATGCTGACCGTCGTGCAGGCCACGCCGTTGGTGACGAAGCGCTGGTTGTAGGGCGCGTTCTCGCCCGTCAGGCGGTCGTACATGACGCCCCGAATCTGCTGGCGCAGGGAAGCGCCCGTCCAGTCGCGGCCCTGGAAGGTGTAGCGGTCGGCCTGGTGCAGCGTCCAGAAGTGGACCAGTTCCAGCGTTAGCTCGTCGTGGTTCTGGAGGGCGTGGATGAGCGAGGCCGGGTCAATCCCGTACTCGTGCATGGTGTGCAGCATCAGGCGCAGGAACTCGGTGTCGCCCGTGACCAGGGCGTGCTGGTAGGCCGGGCGGGTGATGAAGTCGTAGGACAGGTCGGCCCCGCCGTGGGACATGGCGGCGATGTCGTCCACGGTCAGGTTGAGTTCCTGGAAGGTGAAGCCGCCCACCTTGCGCACCAGGCCGGCGATAAGCTGGTTGCCGACCACGGACAGCGGGTGGCCTTCGGACCAGGCCGGCTCGCCCGGTCGGACCTCGACGCCAAGGAAGCCGTTGGCATCCAGCCGGAGCAGCCGCGCCCCCAGCACATCCAGCGAGTGCAGTGCGTCGCCTAGAATCAGTTGGGGGGCGGCCAGCGTGGGGTCCAGCCAATTGAGGGCGGGCTGGCCCTCCTTGAAGTAGTGCAGGTAGACCCAGCGCCGCGCCACGCCGTCCACACCGACCACGACGTCCGTCGCGCTCCAGTTGGTCTCCTTGACGCCCGGCTCGTAGAAGATGACCCGCTGCGTCGGGCCGACGATATAGCCCTTCTCTTTGAGCAGTTCCACCGTGGGTGGGGACAGGTTAACCGAGTCGCGGCCCGCCAGGACGTTGGGCAGCAGATACCAGTCCGCCTCGGCGATCTCGACCATGTGGTAGAGGCCGGGGTAGTCCTGGTGGCGGAGTTCGGCCAGCCGCCAGTCGGCGCCCTTGCCCGTGTGAGCGGGGATGACATCGTCAATCACGACGGCCTTGGCGGCGGCGGCCGCCTGGGTCATGGCGATAAACTCGTCCTGAGTCCCAAACGCCGCGTCCAGGCCAAAGCCAATCCGGTCGAAGTTGCCGTCAATGGTCGGCGTCCGCTCGCGGCCGTCCACGCGCAGCCCGCCCGCCTCTTTCGTCGGCCCAATGTGGATGCCCTGGACGCCAATGGCCGCCAGCGCCTCCCACAGGCGCGCGTCGCCCAGCGTGCGCAGGACCGACTCGCCCGGGCGGGTGATAATGGCGGCCGGGTAGGCGGTAAACCAGACCGACGCCAGGGTAGACGCGGCGCGGGGGCGAGCCTCGGCATAGGGGCGCTGCCACAGCCGGCCCTGCCCGGTGTAGCGGCGCGCCAGCGTCTTGGCCTGGTGAAGCATGGACTGCTCCACCAGCCAGGCCACGGTTTCATGGTCAGGCGGTGTCATGTCTCACCTCTCGCTGGAGGACCGCCGACTGAAGTCGGGGCTACTGGGCCTTCGGCCGGTCGTCGGCCTACGCCGACGAGGCTCACTCGGCGTGGCGCGCTCACCAGGCCCGACCTCGGTCGGAGCGGCACCATTCGGTTTACACATAAGGGGAAGCTAACTGCTCCTCGGTTGGCTCTGCTCAGCAGTACCAGGGTTCGGACATGTAGGGCACGGCCAACGCGTCGGGCGGGAGCGGCGGCGGGGGCGTGTCGTGGACGCGGTCCCAGACGAGGCGGAAGAAGTCGCGCCGCGCCATCCGCCGCACCACCGACGACTGGGCCAGTCGCTCCAGCCCGCGCTGGAGCCTGTCCACGCGGGGGTCGGGGTTGCGCCAGGTGTAGGTCAGGCGCGCCTGGTCCAGCCCGTCAATCGCGGCCTGGGTCTCGGACAACTCCAGCAGCCGCGAGCCGGGCGGGATGAGCAGCCGGATGGCGTACTGGATGGGCGCGACGCGGTCGGCCAGGCCCAGGCGGGCGATTTCAGTCAGGAAGGCGCGGTAGCCGTCGAGCGTCGTCCAGGGCGTGAAGGCAACAAAGGTGGGTACCAGCAACAGGCCCGCTGCGTCGCACAGGCCCATAACGGTCTCGAACTCCTCGCGGGTGTGCTGCTTGTCAAACAGGGCCAGGATGCGCGGGTCGAACCCCTCGACCGCCGAGGTAATGAACAGGCAGCCCGTCGCCCTCAGCGTCGGCAGGTGCTCGGCATGGCGCAGCAGGTGCTCGACCTTGATGGTCACGTCGTAGGTCAGGCTGGGGAACTCGGCGTGCAGGGCGCGGACGAGGGGCAGGCTGTGGCCGGGGCCGTTGAAGAAGTCGGGGTCGCCAAAGGTGATGTGCTGGGCGCCGGCCGCCATCTGCTGGCGGATGTCGGCCAGGACCACGTCGCGCTGGACGATGCGGAAACGGCCGCCGTAGACCGGCACGATGGGGCAGTGGCGGCACAGGTGCCGGCAGCCCCGGCTGGCCTCGACATAGCCGACGACGCGGTGGGCGCCGTCCGGCAGGACGAGGTGGGCGTAGCGGTCCAGGGCGGGCAGTCCGGCGCGGTCGGGCACCTTGAACGTCTGCCGTCCGAGGAAGCTGAGACCCTGTCCACCCCCGAAGGGGTCAGGAGTAAACAGCGGTGTCCCCTCTCCCTGTGGGAGAGGGTTAGGGTGAGGGTCTGAAGTGCTCGCGGCGACACTAGCCCTCACCCCCACCCCCTCTCCCATAGGGAGAGGGGAGTCAGCCATCAATTGGCGGGCGAGCACCATCAGCCCGCTCTCGAACTCACCGCCGATGAGGCTGTCCACCCCGAGACGGCGCAAGTAGTCGGCGTTCTCGGAGGCGTACAGCCCGTAGCAGCAGATATGCGCCTGGGGGTTGAGGGCGCGCACCTGGGGGAGCGTCTGGACTGCGAGCCGCGTCGCCGTGTGCATGGGCACGTAGAAGGCGACCAGGTCGGCGGCGCGGACGGCGTCGTCCGGCAGCGTCTCGACCGCCAGGTCCACGCAGCGCACCTCCGCGCCGGCCTCGCGCAGCCAGGCGGCAGGCGAGGCCAGGCCAAACGGCTGCCGGCCCATCTCGTAGGTCGAAATCAGCACGACGTTCATACCCTATAGCTTAGTCAATCCGTCCCCGGTCGTCCAATCTGTGGCGGGGCAGCCTCACGCCCATCGCCTGCCTGAGTCTTGCCTGCGCGCCGGTGCGGGGCTATACTTCCCTGACCAATCG
>CAZFUK010000011.1:0-20021 GCA_964522005.1 uncultured Anaerolineales bacterium
ATCTTCTTGCCCAGGTACTCGGGCGTGCGGCCGACCATCAGACCGGCGATAAACACGGCCAGCACCGCGAACAGGAGCATGCCATACAGGCCGGCGCCCACGCCGCCGACGATGATCTCGCCCAGCATGATGTTGAGCATGGGGATCATGCCGCCCAGCGGTAGGTAGCTGTCGTGCATACTGTTGACTGCCCCAGATGAGGCAGCGGTTGTGACGACGGCGAACAGGGCCGAGTTGGCGATGCCAAAGCGAACCTCTTTGCCCTCCATGTTGCCGCCCGCCTGGGCCAGGCTTGGCGCCTGGTCCACCGTCGTCGGGTAGAGCGGGTTGCCGCCTGCTTCCACCGGGTAGGCCACGGCCAGGCCCATCAGAAACAGGATGACCATCACGGCGTAGAGCGCCCAGCCCTGGCGCGTGTCGCCGACCATCTTGCCGAAGGTGTAGGTCAGGCCCGCGCCGACCGCGAAGATGGCGACCATCTCCAGGAAGTTGGTCAGGGGCGTCGGGTTCTCGTAGGGGTGCGCCGAGTTGGCGTTGAAGAAACCGCCGCCGTTGGTCCCCAGTTCCTTAATCGCTTCCTGCGACGCGACCGGGCCTTGGGCGATGGTCTGCGCGGCGCCCTCCACCGTGGTCGCCACGGCATACGGGTTAAAATTCTGCGGGACGCCCTGCCACACCAGGACCAGGCTGAACACCAGGCACAGGGGCAGCAGGACGTAGAGCGTGGCGCGGACCAGGTCAGTCCAGAAGTTGCCGATGGACTGCGCCGAGTGGCGGGCGAAGCCGCGCACCAGCGCCAGCCCCAGCGCGATGCCCGTGGCCGCCGATACGAAGTTGTGGACGGTCAGCCCGACCATCTGGGTGAAGTAGCTCATCGTCGTCTCGGGGACATACGATTGCCAGTTGGTGTTGGTAGTGAAGCTGACCGCCGTGTTGAACGCCGAGTCGGGGCTAATTGGCCCCAGCCCCTGGGGGTTCAGGGGAAGACTGGCCTGGACACGCTGGACCAGGTACAGCACGAGCAACCCGGCCAGGTTGAACAGCAGCATCGCCACGGTGTAGACCGTCCAGTGCTGCTCCTGGGCCGGATTGACCCCCATGACGGCGTAGATAGCCCGTTCGACGGGGCGCAGGACGGGGTCGAGCGGCGTGCGCTCGCCGTTGAAGACCCGCGCCATGTACAGGCCGAGGGGCTTGACCAGGAGCGTCACCACGCCTACGAAGAGCAGGATTTGGAGAAGGCCGTTGGCTGTCATCGCCCCCTCCTTAGAACTTCTCAGGCCGCAGGAGCGTGTACACCAGGTAGACGAGCAGCCCCACAGTTACCACGGCCCCCAGCCCATAGTCGAGTGTCATACGCGCCCCTTTAAAGCCTCTCACAGGCTATCACATAGGCGAGGCTCGCGCCGACGAACACGAGTGTCACCAGCAGGTATACCAGGTCCGCCATCCTATCCTCCGTGACCACACCACGCAGCCGCGCACTCCCGACGGTCGGCTGAGGGGCCGTCAGGAGCCGCGCGGTCTATCTGACTCCAGTATAGGGCAAACGGGGTCAAGGGGGTGTCAAGCTTGGGGGCGCCGGCATCAAGAAAATATCAAGCCCGGTGAGCATCTCACCGGGCTTGAGTAGGGTGAATATGGATTACAGATCGAGTGTAATTCGTAGCGCCTGGTCTACTTGATCGAGCGTTTTTGGAGCTAATTGACCAAGCTGGGATCCGAGACGGGTTTTGGCTACAGCCCGTACTTGAAGTGTTAACACGATAGAGTCGACCCGAAGGCCGCCTTCCGAGGTGCGCACCAGAACATCACTAGGATAGGGACGCGGCACATGAGTAGCATTGGTCAGTGGGCAAATGACTACAACCGGACTGTTCCGGTTGATGGCATCCCGGGAGACAATTACCGCCAGCCGAAGTCCAGCTTGCTCTGAACCTTCGGTAGGGTCCAGACGCACCCAATAGACATCACCGCGTTTCATTGCCGCTCTCACTCGTCTGCCAGGCTTCCCAATCCGCAGACGCAAATTCATGTTCCATTGTCATCTGGAGTCGTTGATAGGTTTCGTCCTCAGCCATGCGGGCAAACTGAGCGTCAATCCAGTCCCGTTCTAACTCAGCCAGCAACTTTTCAACAGCCTGGACAATAAGCGCATTGCGGCTCTTGGCAGCGCCACGTTCGACGGCCTGTTGGACACGCTCATGGACCGCCACCGGCATATCCACCGTTGTCCTAATTTTCTCCTCGGAGGGAGTGTTCATCAAACGCATTATATGACCTCCTGTGATTACAACCCACATCATCAAATCCAATGATACTCTTTCCTCCCAAGAAGTGCAAGTACTCTATTCTATCAATAAGGGGCATCACTTTGCCCTGCTACACCTGACCTATTCCTTCTTCTGGGTCTGGGTCAGGCGTTGGGCGCGGCGTTCCTGGGCGGCCGCGTACCACGCCTGCTCCGCCTCGGTCTCCGGCACCACCTGCGGAATGGCCGCCGGCTTCCCCTCCGGATCCAGCGCCACATAGGTGAGATAGGCCGTGCTGGTGTGCCGATGCTCCCCCGTCAGGGGATGCTCGCCAAACACTTTGACCCCCACTTCGAGTGACGTGCGGCCGGTGTAGTTGACGTTGGCGTGCAGGATGATGAACTCGCCGACGCGGATGGGCGCGCGGAAGTCAACCCGGTCCACCGAGGCGGTGACGACGGGCATGCGACACAGGCGCAGCGCCGACATGGCGCCCGCGATGTCAATCAGCGACATCACCCGCCCCCCAAAGACATTGCCCATGCTGTTGGCGTCGTTGGGCATGACGATTTCCATCATGGTCACTTGCGTGCTGCTCATGGGCACGCGGTCGCGTGTCTCCGACATACCCTCTCCTAATCTTGTAGAGACGCGATATATCGCGTCTCTACAGGCTCGCCTTTCTAGGTGCGTGAACAGCCGGGTAGATGGTATAAAACTTGCATGTGATAAAGCGTACAAGTGTGAGGTTCAACTCAAGCACGACAAAGGAGTTAGATGGATGAAGCGCGTAGTCTCTTCGTTTCGCTGGCCGCTGAGCGTGGCCCTGATTGTGTGTGGAGTCCTGCTGGCCGTCGCGCCCAATTCGTGGGCGCAGGGGACCCAGGTGGATGCCCAGCCGTTGACCATCGGCGCGGGCAAGGATGCCACCATTAATGTCAAAGCGTTTTGTGTCGAGTATGGCAAGCCGTTCGCGCGCAACTTCCCGACGGTAAGCTCCAACGCGGTGGACCCGCAGGTGGTCCAGATTCTCCGCTACGCCATCAGCAAGGGTTATACCGAGAGCGACCCGTACCAGGTCCAGCTCGCCATCTGGCGGCAGACGACGGGTGAGTGGAAGGCGACGGACCACGCCCGCGCCGAGGAAATCTTCAACAATCGCGCCCAGGCGCCCGCTGCCGCCGCCGCGTCTGGCACGTCCATTGTCCAGGCCGCCACAGCTAACAACATCCAGGTCACGTCGCAGAGCTGGACGCCCCTGCCCGCCGCGCCCGAGCGTGAGCCGTGGGCGGCCAACGGCCAACTGCGCGTGACCAACAGCGGCAGCAGCGACCTGACCGTCAACATCCCGACGGGTATCTACATTGACGCGGCCCCCAACGAGCAGGACATGGTGATGTACGTCACCAACGTCCAGGCCCAGGCGACCTCGACGCCCGCCGCGACCGCCACCACGGCGGCCACGGCGACCGCCGCTGCGACCGCGACGACGGCGGCGACGGCGACCACGGCCGCGACCGCGCCGGCGGCGACGGCGACCCGCGCGGCGACCGCCGTGGCGACACCGGCGGCCCAGACCCTACCCCGCACCGGTGGCGACAACCCGGGGGATGGCCTCCAGTGGCTGACGCTGCTGGGTGCGGCCCTGGTGGCGGCCGGTCTCGGTCTGGCCCTCTTCCGCCGCGCTGAGACGCGCGCGTAAGCTTCGCTGTCCGTCACCTACCAGACCTGACAGGTTTCTAAAACCTGTCAGGTCTTCTCTTGTCTACAACAGCGGCTCGATGGCCTGGGGCAGTTCGCCCGTGACGTGGACTTGACCGTCGTAGCCGATGAAGACGTTGACCTCGGTGCGCACGCCGAAGTCGGGCAGATAGATGCCCGGCTCGATGGAGAACAGGATGCCGGGAATCAGGCGGCGCTGGTCCTGCGTTTCGAGGTTGTCAATGTTCGCCCCGTTGCCGTGGGTGTCCTCGCCGATGTTGTGGCCCGTGCGGTGGACGAAGTACTCGCCCAGCCCCTCGGCCTCGATGACCCCGCGCGCCACGTCGTCCACTTCATAGCCGTAGACCGCCTGCCCGGCCTCGACGCGCTCGCGCAGGAAGGCGATGGCCGCGTCGCGGGCGCGGGCGTCAATGCTGAAGACGCGCGCCATCTCGGCGGGAACCTGAGGCCCCGCGTAGAACATCCAGGTGTAGTCGGCCATAATCGCGCCGGGCTGGGGCAGCTTGGTGACGTAGTCAATCAGGACCAGGTCG
The DNA here is from genome assembly GCA_964522005.1 of uncultured Anaerolineales bacterium. Classification (GTDB taxonomy): domain Bacteria; phylum Chloroflexota; class Anaerolineae; order Epilineales; family JAHCIE01; genus JAHCIE01. The sequence continues at coordinate 4,508 of CAZFUK010000011.1, forward strand.
CCGGGGCGAATCGGGGTGTCGTTGGCGGGGTCGGGCGAGAAGTGCGGGTTGCTGGCGTGGGCGTTGACGGCCACGATGGCGCCGTGCTCGGCGACGAGGCCGCGCTCGGTCAGGAACCGCTCCAGCCACGCCTGGACGCTGCACTCGCTGAGGGGCTGGCCCGCCTGGAGGGCGTCGCGCATGTGGGCGGCGACGCCGCGTTTAGCGTCCAGCAGGGCGGCGGAGGCGGCCTGGTGGCTGGCCCACTGTTCGGGCGACAGCCGCGCCTCGAACGCCTGGACCAGGTCGGCCGAGGAGCGCACGTCCACGCCGAAGCTCCTCACCAGTTCGACCGTCCCGGCGTCCACGCGGGCCACGACCGGGACGTAGGCCAGCGGCGAGTACTCCATCGCCACCGCGCCGGGGCTGGGGAGGACGCGGGCCAGGGCGGCGTGCAGGTCGCGCCAGGAGCGATAGATGATCTTTTCGCCCGGCAGGCTGTCCAGGTTGACCGGCTCGAGGGCCGAGACGATCTTGACGGGGTCGCCCTGGGCAGGGACCCAGTAGAACCAGCGCCGCGTGGCGTGGCCGGCCGGCGGCAACTGGAGGATGCGGTAGGCCAGGATGTTGGAGCGGCGGAAGTCGTAGAGCAGCCAGCCGTCCAGCCCCGCCTCGCGGAGCATGGCCTGAATCTCGGTGATGCGGTCAGATGTGGACATAGTCGGGCCTCTTTTCTGACAGAATTTACAAAATTATCAGAATTAACAGGGCGCCTCATCATCGGCACAGGCCAAGACGGCTCGTAGGGCTTCGCGAGTCAAGGTCGGATAGCTCTCCAAAACCTGTTCCTCTGTCCAACCAGCGGCAAAGAGACGGAGCAGAAAATCTACGGCTAACCGTGTGCCTTTGACCACGGGCTTGCCCAGTAAGACATTCGGGTCAGAGTGAATATAGGGCCGCCAGTCCATCATCACCTCCACTGTTACCTTACTTGGCAATCCCTATTTTGCCATCTGTCGGCGGGAATGGCAAACGAGACTCTGGCTTTGGGTGTGCTATAATTGAGCCAGGCATAGTCAGCGTTGTGGAGCAGCGGAGGCGGCATGATTGAGATCGGACTGGATTGCCATATTGAGATAGATCCGGCGGTGCGGGCGGGCAAACCGCGTCTGGCAGGGACGCGGATTACCGTGTCCGACATTGTGATCATGCATCTACACCTGGGCCAATCGCTGGAGAGCATTGCACAGACCTACGATTTACCATTATCCGGTGTCTACGCGGCACTGGCCTACTACTATGATCATCAACATGAGATAGACCAGAGTATCGCGGATGAAGAGGCCTTCTACACCGAGGCGGTACAAAATCACACCTCTCCCTTGCGAGAGGGCCTAAAGACACTCAAGATAGAAGACGTTGGCTGAGCGAATCCGCTTCCACCTGGACGAACATGTCCATCCCGCTGTCGCCCGCGCCCTACGCAGCCGCGGCATTGATGTCACCACGACCACCCTGGCATTGCCTATTGCGAGAAAGCCAAGGCCGACCGCTCTATCGCATATGTCATCAATGCCCTAATTCTGATGTGCGAAATCTACTCTCCTGACGAAATGATCGGACGGGTTGAGTATCTCTAGACCCTTTGGTCAGCCGTCGCCTAGAACAGGAGCGCCAGCATGAAAATCCACCGCATGGGGCGGACGGGCCTGCGGGTGAGCGAGATTTGCCTGGGAACGATGACGTTTGGCAACCAGTGCGACGAGGCCACGTCGTTCGCCATCATGGACCGCGCCGCCGAGGGCGGGGTCAACTTCATTGACACGGCCGACGGCTACCCGCTCGGCGGCGGGCTGGAGACCAAGGGGCGGACCGAGGAGATCGTAGGGAAGTGGCTCAAGGGCAAGCGAGGGCAGTTCGTCCTGGCGACCAAGGTCAACGCCGCCATGAGCGACCTGCCCAACGATCGGGGCCTTTCAAGGCGGCACATCATCGAGGCGTGCGATGCCAGCCTGCGCCGCTTGCAGACAGACTACATTGATCTCTACCAGTGCCACGCCCCCGACCCGGAGACGCCCATTGACGAGACGCTGCGGGCGCTGGACGACCTGGTCCACGCGGGCAAGGTGCGCTATCTGGGCTGCTCCAACTACCAGGCCTGGGAACTGGCCAAGGCGCTGTGGACGAGTGACAAGCTTGGGCTGGCCCGCTTCGACTGCGCCCAGCCGCGCTATAACATCCTGTTCCGCGTCATCGAGGACGAGATTCTGCCCTTGTGCCGCGACCAGGGTGTGGGCGTCATCGTCTACAACCCGCTGGCCGGGGGCTTCCTGACCGGCCGCTACCAGCCGGGCCAGGCTCCCCAGGCCGGCACGCGCTTCACTCTGGGGAGCGGGGCCGGGCAGCGCTACCGCCAGCGCTACTGGGAAGAGGCCCAGTTCCAGGCCGTCGAGGACCTCAAAGGCTTCTTCAGCGCCCGCAACCGCTCGCTGACCCATGTGGCAATTGCGTGGGTTCTGGCTCAGCCCGGCATTACCTCCGCCATTGTCGGGGCCAGCCGACCGGAGCAGTTGGCTGACAGCCTGGGCGCGGCGGGCCAGACCCTCGACGCCGAGGAGACGGCCTTCGCCAATTCAGTCTGGTACCGCCTGCCCCGCTCCGACAACCCTGCCGTGGCCCTGCGGTAGAGAAGCTTAGCTCGTCACCCTCAAGACCTTTAGGGTTTCAAAAACCCTAAAGGTCTTCTGTTGCTCCATAGGGTACTCTCTGGCAAAAATCAAGCGTGGCACGCAACTTGCTTTTAGTCGCGCAAGTGACACTGACGTCCAACCTTCCACTCCCACAGGAGTGGAAGGTCACTATGTCAGTATAAGTCAGTCACCCTAGCCATTAGGAGCAACTATGCAAGAGATTGTCATCATTGGCGCTGGCCCGGCGGGTCTAAGCACCGCCTACCACCTGAACGGGCCTTCGTGGATGATCCTGGAGCAGCACGACCGTATCGGAGGTCTTTGCCAGTCCATCCAGGACAACGGCTTTACCTTCGACTATGCCGGCCACATCATGTTCACCAACAGCGACTATATTAAGGACGTCATGTATGACAAGCTGTTGGGCGACAATGTGCACTGGCAGGATCGTGAGGCCTGGGTCTACTCCAAGAACACCTACACGCGCTATCCCTTCCAGGCCAGCACGTACGGTCTGCCGCCAGAGGTGATCAAGGATTGTATTCTGGGTGCGGTCAAGGCGCGCTACGAGCAGGATCACAGCCGCGAGCCTCGCAACTTCAAAGAGTACATTGAGATGTTCTGGGGCGAAGGCATCGCCAAGCACTTTATGATGCCGTACAACCAGAAGCTGTGGGCCGTGCCGCTGGATGAGATGAGCCACACCTGGCTGAGCGGCCGCGTACCCCAGCCGAACCTGGAGGAGATTGTGGCGGGCGGCCTGCGCCCCCTGCCCAAGCCCCTCGGCCCCAACGCCCGCTTTGGCTATCCGCTGCATGGTGGCTTCGAGTCGCTGGTCAAGGGCTTCATGAAGTACCTGGACGAGCGCCGCATCCGGCTCAACACGACCATTACCTCGATTAACCCGAGCAAGCACCAGGTCACCCTGAACGACGGCAGCGTCATCAACTACCGCCGGCTGGTGTGCACGATGCCCTTGCCGGTTCTCGTGAACAAGCTGCTGACCACGGCCCCGGCCGCGGTCAAGGAAGCGGCTGCCCGCCTGCGCCACATCTCGGTGCGCTGCGTCAACCTGGGCATCAACCGGGGTGACATCACCGACAAGCACTGGATTTACTACCCCGAAGACACCGTCTTCCACCGCATCTTCGTCCAGAGCAACGCCAGCCCGTTCTGCGCCCCCCAGGGCACGACCGGCCTGACGTGCGAGATCACCTACTCGTCCTACAAGCCGCTGCCCGAAGAGGGCCTGATCGAGCGCTGTATCGAGGACTGCAAGCGCGTCGGCATGATCAACGACGGCGACGAAATCCTGGTCGCCAACCAGGCCGACCTGCCCTACGCCTACGTCGTGCCTGACACCTGGAAGGACCAGAGCGTCAAGACCATCCGCGAGTGGCTGGAGAGTATGGACATCCACCTCTCCGGGCGTTTCGCGGAGTGGGAGTACTACAACTCCGACCACGCCATCCTGGCCGGCAAGCGCTGCGGCGAGAAGCTCAACGAACTGGTCGCCGCCGAGAAGTTCGCCGGCACCGGCGCGTCGAGCGCGGTCGCGGCCAGCTAAATGACCGTGTCCCCGTCTGACCCGAAGGGCGCCGAGCACCCCTTCGGGTCGGGCAGACTTGAACCACGTTGAAAGGGTCCAAGCGGTAGCCTGTGAACACCTCGTCGCCTACTGCTCTTGTCACCGTCATCCTACCCACTTACAACCGCGCGGGCGTGATTGGCCGTGCCATCGCTTCTGTCGTGGCCCAGTCCTATCCCCACTGGGAACTCATCGTCGTAGACGATGCCTCAACCGATTCCACCGCCCAGGTAGTCCAGCAGTTCGCGGACCCGCGCGTGTACTACGTGCGCCTCCCGTTCAACTGCGGCCACCCGTCGCGGCCGCGCAACGTCGGCTGGCAACTCAGTCGTGGCGTCTACATCGCCTACATTGACGACGACAACGCCTGGCGGCCTGACCACCTGGCCCGCCTTGTCGCCGCCGCCGAGGCGCACCCCGACGCGGCCGGCGCCTATGGCGGCCGCTGCAACCACCTGCCCGACGGGACTACCGAAGACCTGGTGGACCCGAACCGCAACATTGACACGGGCGACGGCCTGCACCGGCGCGACCTCATCGAGTTGATGCCGGAGATGTGGACCGAAACCCACTTCACCAACGAAGACCTGGAGTTCTGGGGCCGACTGCGCCAGCGGCACCCGGTGGGCCTGGTCTGGGTGCCCCACGTCCTGTCCGACTACTACATCCACGACGGCAACCGCTTCTCCACCCACTGGCTCAACTTCCGCCGCTACGACCAGGGCTACTACAGCGGCGACACCGCCTGGCTCGACAACGCCGACCGCCTGGGCCGCTATGTCGCCCTGGCGCTGAGCTTCAACCCGCGCCGCGTCCTCGACGTGGGCTGCGGGCGCGGCTGGGTCGTGCAGGCGCTGCGCCAGCGCGGCGTGGAGGCCTGGGGCGTGGACCCCTCGCCCACCGCCTCCCGTCTTACCGAGGCGCGGCCCTTCCACCTGCGCGCCGCCGCCGACCGCCTCCCCTTCCCGACCGGCTCGTTCGACGTTGTCCTGTGTACCGACGTGTTGGCGCATGTGCCCGAAGCCTTTGTCGAGCGCACCCTGCGTGAGATGCTGCGCGTGGCGGGCGGGCCGCTGATCGCGGCGATTGACTGCGCCAACCCGACGCGCGAGGGCCACACGACGCTTCGCCCGCGCCAGTGGTGGCTCAATCAACTGGCCGACCTGGGCGCCACGCCCGACCACGACTCGGTACGCGCCTGGTTGCCCCACGGCACGCGCCTGCCGGATGGCCTGGAACTGGTGGTCGTCTGGCCCGAGTCGGTTCAGCCGCCGAAGAGTGTTTATGACCTCGACCTTCTCGCCGCGTGAGACATCCGCCGCGACGCCCCGCGTCTCGGTGCTGATGCCCACCTTCAAACAAGCGACCTTTATCCGCCGCGCCCTGGAAAGCCTCCGCGCCCAGACCTTCCAGGACTGGGAACTGGTCATCGTGGACGACGGCTCGCCCGATGACACGCTGCTTGTCATCGAGCCGTACCTGGCCGACCCCCGCCTGCGCCTCGTTCGTCTGCCCAAGAATGGGGGGCTGGGCGCCGCCCTCAACCTGGCGACGGCCCAGGCGCGGGGCCGCTACCTCGCCTATCTGCCCTCCGACGACGTGTACTATCCCGACCACCTGGGCCGGCTGGTGGACCTGCTGGACAGCCAGCCCGACGCCGTCCTGGCCTATAGCGGCCTACGCTGGGAGTACCAGAAGTACGGCCCGACGCTCCAGGGCGAGACGGCCGTGGGCCGCGAGGCCGAGGCGTTGGCGCAGGGCAAGCTGCTGGCCCTGGTGCAGGTGATGCACCGCGCCGACGCGGTACAGGCGCCCCTGTGGCCGACGCGGGCCGAACTGGAAACCGACCGCCTGGAGAGTGTCGTCTGGGAGAAGCTGCTGGCGAAGGGCCGCTTTGCCTACACGGGCGCGTTGACGTGCGAGTGGGTGGAGCACCCGCAGCAGCGCACCAAGATGATCTACCCGCCGGGCGGCCTGTCGGTCTACCGCCAGTATTACGGCGTCGGTCGCGACGAGTACCTCAACTGGCAGCCGACGCGCGGGGCGCAGGTGAACGAACGCGCCCGCTATGGCCGCTTCGCCGAGCGGCGGGAGCTGCCCGCGCCTGGCGGGCTGAAGATTCTGCTGGTGGGGGAACTGGGCTTTAACCCGGAGCGCATCATGGCCTTCGAGGAGCGCGGCCACAAGCTGTATGGCCTGTGGCTGCCGCAGCCCGAGGGCTGGGACACCACCGGGCCGCTGCCGTTCGGTAACATCGAGGATATCCCCTTCGCGCCCGGCTGGGCCGACCGCGTCCGAGCGGTGAAACCTGACGTGATTTATGCCCTGCTCAACTGGCAGGCGCTGAAGTTTATGGACGACGTCCTGGCGGCCGACCTGGGCGCCCCCGTGGTGTTCCACTTCAAGGAAGGCCCGTTCATCTGCCAGTCGCAGGGTCTCTGGCCCACGCTGGTGCGCCTGCTCACGCGGAGCCAGGGGCAAATCTTCATCAGCCCGGAGAACTTCGAGTGGTTCCAACTCGCCCTCGACGGTCAACTCGACCCGCGCCGGACGATGATTCTCGACGGCGACCTGCCCAAGGCCGACTGGTTCACGGACCACTGGGCGCCCAAGCTGTCGCGCCAGGACGGTGAGATTCACACCGTCTGCACCGGGCGGCCGCTCGGCCTGGACCCATTTGAGGCCATCGCGGCGGCCGGCATCCACGTCCACTTCTACGGCTCGCACTTCCATGCCATGTTCCCCACCTGGACGCGCAACGGCCTGGCGACGGGCTACATGCACCTCCACCCGACGGTGGAGCCGGACGGGTGGGTCCGCGAGTTGTCACAGTACGACGCCGCCTGGTTCCACGTCTTCAGCAGCTATAATGGCGGCGATCTGCGCCGCGCCCACTGGGACGACCTGAACCTCCCCGCCCGCCTGGGCACCTACGCCTGCGCCGGGCTGCCCTGGATTCTCAAGGATAATAGGGGCTCCCGCGTGGCGATGCAGGCGCTAGCCCGTCAATACGACGTCGGCGTATTCTACCGCGAGTACACTGACCTGGCGGCCCGCCTGCGCGACCGCGGCCGACTGGATCAGATGACGCTGAACATGCAGGCGACCCGCCACCTGTTCGCGTTTGATACCCATGTGGACGAGTTAACCCAGTTTTTCAAGCAGATTATCGCGCACGACGCACGGTAGACCCTACTCGACAAGGCAATGATGATGCGCCCTTCCCAACCTTCCTACACGTCCAATCCTTCCCATCCTGCTCAGGTTGCCCTCTCTTCCGACGACTCTTCCCCCGTCATCGTCTGCCTGGCCCACCTGGCCTGGGATTTTGTCTGGCAGCGGCCGCAGCACATCCTGTCGCGGCTGGCGCGCCACTTCCCGGTCGTCTACATCAATGAGCCGCACATCACCCAGCAGACGACCGGCGACCCCTACCTGAAGGTGGTGGCCGACCAGGACGGCGTCACGGCCTACCAGCCCATCTTCCCGGACCGGCGCGACGTGCTGGAAGCCTGGCGCGAGGTCTATGTGGGCATTGTGCAGGCCGAGCTGGAGCGGCGCGGCTGGATTGAGCGGGCCGGGGAGGGCTGGACGACGCGGCGGCCGGTGATTCTGTGGTTCTACACGCCCCTGCCGGCCTACTTCCTGGACCACATTCCGGCCACGGTGGTCGTCTACGATGTGATGGACGAACTCAAGAACTTCAAGAACGCGCCGCGTAACTTGGCCGAGCGCGAGGCGCAGGTGTTGGCGCGGGCGGATGTCGTGTTCACCGGCGGGCGGAGCATGTACCTGGCCCGCCAATCGCAACACCCCCATATCCACCTGTTCGCCAGCGGCGTGGACCCATCCCACTTCGCCCAGGCCCTCAACCCCGACCTGACCGAAGCGGCTGAAATCGTCGGCCTGCCGCACCCGCGTCTGGGTTTCTACGGCGTCATTGACGAGCGGCTGGACCTGAACCTGCTGCGCGAGGTGGCCGACGCACGGCCCGACTGGTCGCTGGTGATGGTCGGCCCGCTCGCCAAGATTCGACCGGAGGACCGCCCGCAGCGGCCCAACATCCACTACCCCGGCCAGCAGCCCTATGAGCGCCTGCCGCAGTTCCTCAAGGGCTTCGACGTGTGCCTGATGCCGTTCGCCATGAACGAGGCCACGCGCTTCATCAGCCCGACCAAGACGCTGGAGTACATGGCGGCCCACAAGCCCATTGTCAGCACGCCGGTGCCGGACGTGGTCGCCAACTGGGGCGATGTCGTCTACATCGCCGACGACCCCCAGGCGTTTATCGCGCAGGTCGAGCGCGCCCTGGCCGAGACACCGGCCGACCAGGCCGCGCGACAGGCGCGCGAAGAGGACTTCCTGGCCCGCGCGACGTGGGAACACATCACGGCCGAGATGCGCCGACTGATCGAGGCAGCCCTGGTTAGTGTTACTCAGAGTTAGGCTTTGGCGCAGGGCTATATTTAGGGGGCAGCTATGGAACGGACTTCAACCCCAGGCAGATGACGAAAGTCGCTGGGATTGTGAGTGATCAAGGGTAGCCTATGGCGTATAGCCGTCGCGGCAATCCAGGCATCCTGGCTCGCAACTGTTTTGCCGATGGCTCGCTGTTGCGCTCGAAGCGTACCCCGGGTGCGACAGAGTTCCATGTCAACGGGAATGACAAGATAGGTCGCCAGGGTTTGCTCAAGCCGGGTCAATCGTGGTTGGCCCCACTTGCGGGTCATCGCCCACTCAAAGAGTTCGGCGACCGTCATAAACGAGATGGCGAGCCGATTCCCCTGCAGTAGAGGTGCGTACAGCTTAGCGCCCGAGTCACCTTTGAACACGAACGAAACGACGTTTGTGTCAAGCAGCACGATGCTCATGGCTGCCTCAAACGATCCAGGTGGCGCTGCTCCGCAACGAAGTCGTTAATATCATCCGCCGATTCATCGCTCGGCCAGAAGTCAACCGCCAGCAGGTCCACATCAGTCACGCTGGGACCAGGCTGAGCCGCTTCAAGCTTCTCAATGGAATGGGATGTCCAAAAAGAGGCACTGGCAGCCATCAATGAGTACGTCTGCTGCAGGTCGCGGGAAAGCTCCTCCAGCAGTTCGAGCTTTTCAACAGGTGAAAGAGGACGGGCGGCTTCGATAGCTAGCTGGAGTTGTTGGCTCATGCATCTCCTCCCGACTTAACGATTGTCGTCTATCATCATTGTAGCCACGCCAGGACAGGAGTGCAAAGCTGGGGCTTGGCGCTGGGGCGGGGGTCGTGCTATCATAGGCCATGCTCACTTGGCGACGCTTTCTCCTGGCGCTGGCCGCCGGTCTCGCGCTGTTCCTCGGTCTTGGCTGGACCTGGAATGAGTGGCAGCGGCCGCTGCCTCTGCCGCGTCTCATCAGCGCGCCGACGGTCCGCCGGCCGGCCCCGCCGCCCATCCTTGAACCGGCCTACCCCCTGGCCACCGACCTGCCGCCTGTCCTGTGGGCGTATCCACCCCTGGACGCTACCCCCCTGCCGCTGCCCAGCCCGCCACCCTATCTCTCGCCCTATCCCGCTCCCCTAGCCACACCGACGGCCATCCCATCGCCCACGCCGACGCCGACGCCGACCGCCACCGTGACCCCGCCGCCCAGCCCTACCGCCTCCCCGACCGGAACGGCGACCGTGGCCCCCGCGGCCACGGCTGTCCCATCACCCACCAGCCCACCACCGACCGCTGAGCCGATCTTCATTGAGAGCCTGCGCCGTAAACCATCGGGCGCCGGCGACATCGAGATGACGGGCGTCTGGGCCGACATGCCCACCTTTACCCGGTCGAGGCTGCGCTACACCAGCGAAGGCCAGCGCGTGACGGGCTACATCAATATCCCCAAAGGCGCCGGGCCGTTCCCCGTCATCGTCATGAACCACGGCTACTTCCTACAGGAACGCTACACGCCGGGCCTGGGCACGCTGCGGGAAGCGGACTTCCTGGCCGAGCGGGGCTACGTGGTAGCTGTGTCCGACTTCAGGAGCTATGCTGGCTCGGACAAGGGGCGCGACGGCGGAGGGCACTTTGGCGTGGACTGGGTCTACGACTCTATGAACCTGATGGACGCCGTCAAGCGGCTGCCCCAGGTGGACCCGGGGCGGCTGGGCGCGTGGGGCCATAGCACGGGTGGGCTGAACGCGCTCCAGGCGACAGTCAGCCGCAAGGACATCCGCGCCACGGTCGTCGTTTCGACCATGAGCGCGGATATGACGGAGACGTTGGGTTTCTTGAGGGGCTGGCGGCCCTGGGTGGCCGACGAGGTGGTGAGGAAGTTTGGGACGCCCCAGGCGCGGCCCGACAACTGGGCGAGGATGTCGCCCATCAACTACCTGGCCGAGGCCAGCGGCCCCATCCAGGTCCACCACGGCACGGACGACGAGGAGGTGACGCCGGAGTTCTCGGCGCACCTGTGGCGGGCGATGCAGGCGGCGGGGACGCCGGGTGAGTACTACATCTACATCGGCGCGGACCACCTCTGGACGCAGCCTGGCCCCTGGCGCGACATGATGCAGCGCACCGCCGCCTTCTACGACCGCTATCTGAAATAAACAGGGGAACGGCTAGCCTTGAGTCATCTTCACCACTTGCCGAACGGCCTCCCCCTTCGCCAGGGCATCGAAGGCCGGATTGATGTCGTCCAGGTGGATGGTGTGACTCAGGAGCAGGTTTACCGGCAGCAGTCCGGCCTGATACAGCGCGATGAAGCGCGGGATGTCGCGGCGCGGCACGGCGGAGCCCATATAGGACCCTTTGACCGTGCGCTCCTCGGCCACCAGGCTGACGGCCGAGATGGCGAACTGCTTGCTGGGATGAGGCAGGCCAATGGTGACTGTCGTGCCGCCCCGCCGCGTCGCCTGGTAGGCCTGGATGAGGACGCGCTCATTGCCGACGCTCTCGAAGGCATAGTGCGCTCCACCACGGGTGAGGTCTCTAATCGCCTGGACGGGATCGCCATCTTTCGCGTTGACCGTGTGCGTGGCCCCGACCTGGAGCGCCAGGTCCAGCTTGCTCGCTAACACATCAACCGCCACAATGGGATAGGCGCCCGCCACCCGCGCACCCATGACGGCGCTCAAGCCGACCCCACCCAGCCCAAAGACCGCCACACTTGTCCCTGACAGGACCTGCGCTGTGTTGACGACCGCGCCGACGCCTGTCATCACGGCGCAGCCAAAAAGCGCCGCCTCTTCCAACGGTAGAGCCGGATCAATTTTGACCAGCGACTCTTGCGCCGCGACGGTGAACTGCGAGAAGGCGGAGACGCCGAGGTGATGGTGGAATGCCTGCCCCTGCTGGTTCTGGAAGCGCCGCCGCCCCGATAGCAGCGTCCCCGACACGTTGGCCTGAGCGCCGTTCTCACACAGCGCCGGCCGACCCGTGGCGCAGGGCAGGCAGTGGCCGCAGACGGGGACAAACGAGAAGACGACGTGGTCATCCAGGGCCAGGTCACGCACGCCAGGGCCAACCTCGCGCACGATGCCACTGGCCTCATGACCCATCACCATAGGCATGACCCTGGGGCGCGAGCCGTCTATGACTGACAGGTCGGAGTGGCACAGCCCGGCGCCTACAATCTCGACCAACACCTCGCCTGGGCCAGGGCCGGTTAGTTCAAGCTCCTCGATAACCAGCGGCTTGGACTCCGCATAGGGTCCAGGTTGTTCCATCTGATACAGCACCGCGGCTTTGGTTCGCATTGCTCTCCTCGTCCCAGGCCAAATCAGAAGTCATTTTAGCCAAACGACTGAGTAAGTCAACCAGGGCGGGTTCGTCGTGCTCCTTCCGGCCCAGGGCGGTCGTGTCGTGGAGCCAGAACGGGGGTTAGGGGTTGTCTGGGGCAAGGGGGAGGGTAATCGTGAACTCGCTGCCCTGGCCGACCTGGCTGGAGACGGTGATCGTGCCGTGGTAGGCTTCGACGAGGGATTGGGCGATGGACAGGCCCAGCCCCGCGCCGTCGCCCGTGCGCGCGGTGTCGGTGCGGTAGAAGCGGGTGAAAATGTGCGGCAGGGCTTCAGGCGCGATGCCAATGCCTGTGTCGCGTACCTTAATGGCCGCGTGGGACCCCTGAGCCGCCGCGCTGACGGTGATGGTCCCACCGACGGGGGTAAACTTCACGGCGTTGTCCAGCAGAATCAGGAGCGTCTGCTTGAGCATGTCGCGTTCGGCCAGGACGACAAGGTCAGGGATGGCCTCGGCGGTGATGTGGTGGTCGGGCGCGAGACGGCGGGTCTGGCGTACCACGTCCTCGACTGTGGGGGGCACGGCGACCGCTTCGGTGCGCACCGCCTGCCCGGCGTCGGCCCGTGCCAGGGTCAGCAGGCTCTGGACCAGGCGCATCAGCCGCTCAGTCTCCTCGACCGAGTCGCCCAGGACGGCCTCGCGGTCGTCGGGGCTGATGGGCGGTCGCCGTTGGAGCAGGCCCAGGTTGCCGCGAATGGTGGTCAGCGGGGTGCGTAGCTCGTGGGAGGCGTCGGCGACAAAGCGGCGCTGCGCCAGGAGCGATTGCTGCGTCTGGTGGAAGGCCGTTTGAAGCTCGCTCAACATCTGGTTAAACGTTGTGGCCAGCCGACCCAGTTCGTCGTTTGGCCCCGCGTGCTCCACACGGCGGTCGAAGTTGCGCTCGGCGCCGATGGCCCGCGCCGTCTGGGTCAGGCGGTTGATGGGCCGCAGGGCCGCGCCGGCCAGGACCCAGCCCACGCCGAACGCCGTGAGCGTCGCCAGAATCGTGCCGAGGGTCAACAGGCTGCGCAACACCCCCAGCGAGGCTTCTTGCTCAGTGGCGGGGCGGGCGACCTGGACCACGGCCGTCACGCGGCCCTGGGTCAGCAGCGGCGTGCTGTAGATGTAGAAGGGTTGGTTTTCGACGACGGCCGACTCGCGCCAGGGCCGGCCGCCCTTGACGGCCTGCCACCCCTCCGCGCTCAGGGGTAACTCCACCTCTTCCAGGTTGGCGCTGGCATAGACGACCGAGCCGTCCAGGCTGATCACCTGGCCGAACGTTTCAGGCGTGCCGAAACGCGGCGCGGGCCGTCGGCCATACCAGGGCGGCCGAGATGGGGGGTTGCCATGCTCGGATGACTCGCGCCCGTCGGGAGCGGAGCGAGCTTCCACCAGCGCCCGCGCATCCGCCACCAGGTCGTTGGTCAGCCCGGTGTAGAGGACCTGGCGCAGGATGGTGTAGAGCGCCAGGCTGAAGATCACCAGGGTGAGCGCCAGAATCGAGCTGTAGAGCAGCGTCAGCCGTAGACGAATAGACATACTGCTTGGGTTAACCCTCTTCGCGCAGGACATAGCCCACGCCGCGAACCGTTTGAATCACGCGCGGTTCCCCGTTGGTCTCGGTCTTGGTCCTCAGGTAGCCAATGTAGACTTCCAGGGTGTTGCCGTTGCCGCCGAAGTCATAGCCCCACACATCCTGGAGGATGGTCTCGCGGGGCAGCACCTGGCGCGGGTGGCGCAGCAGGTAGGCCAGCAGGTCGAACTCCTTGGGCGTCAGGGCGAATTTGCGGCCGCCGCGCCAGCCCTCCCGGGCGGTCTGGTCCAGCCGCAGGTCGCTGAAAATCAGCGGTTTCTCCTTGTTGCTCGCCTCGGCGCGACGCAGCAGGGCGCGGATGCGGGCCAGCAGCTCGGCGGGGGCGAAGGGTTTGACCAGGTAGTCGTCCGCGCCACTGTCCAGCCCCTCGACGCGGTCGTCCACGGCGTCCTTGGCCGTCAGCATCAGAATGGGCGTCTCGTCGGCGGCCCGCACGCGGCGAGCCACTTCGAGGCCGTCCAGACCGGGCATCATCCAGTCGAGGACGATGACATCGGGGCGCTGGGTGAGCGCCTGCTGGAGCGCCTCCTGCCCGCTGCTGGCCGTCACCACGTGGTAGCCTTCATAGCTCAGGGTGCGGCGCAGCATATCAATGATCTTGCGGTCGTCGTCGGCAATCAAGACAGTTGCCACGCTCAAGCCTCCGTCCATAGGCTTCACTCTTGCCTGTCTAATTCTAATCCCAAAGACGCAAAGAGTCATCTCCGACCGGCAGAAACATCGCCAGACCTCCGAGGTCCGTGGACTTCGGAGGTCTGGACAGGGTCGGGAGTCCCCTGGGGTAAAACCCTAGAGCGAGGCGCCGCTCGGCGCGGTGGGCGCGGCTGGCGCGTTAGGGCCGGGCCGACCTCGGAAGGGCGTCGTCGGCCGGGCGTTCGGGCTGTTGGGAGTCGTGCCGTTGGGGGCGCCCGGCGTCGTGCCGCGCGGGCCGTGGAACTCAGGGCCGCGACCGAAGCCCAGGCCGGGCTTGGTCAGGTCCAGCGCCGCGACTTCCTGGTCAATGCGCTGCTTGGCCTGCGCCGCCTGGTCCGCAGTCAGCCGGCCCGCCGTCACCGCCGCGTCTACCTCGGCCTTCTTGGCGTTAGCGATGGCCTGCTTCACGGCGTCCTGGCTCACGCCCTTGGCCTGGGCCAACTCGGCCAGCGTCTTGCCCGCCCGCAACTGCGCGGTCAGGTCCTGTGTCGTCATGCCCAGCGCCTGGGCTACCGCGCCCAGCATGTCCACACCGCCGATGCCGCCGGGACCACCCTTACCACCCTTCGGACCCACCGGACCACCGCCCAGGGCCGGACCACGGCCGAAGCCCAGACCGGGCTTGGTCAGATCGAGCGCGGCCACGCGCTGGTCAATCTGCTGCTTGGCCTGCGTCGCCTGGTCGGCGGTCAGCCGGCCGGCCGCTACAGCGGCGTCCACTTCGGCCTTCTCGGCATTGGCAATCGCCTGCTTGACGGCATCCTGGCTCACGCCCTTGGCCTGGGCCAACTCCGCCAAGGTCTTGCCCGCGCGCAACTGCGTGGTCAAGTCCTGCGCCGTCATGCCCAACGTCTGGGCGACGGCGTTGAGTTCATCCCCGCCGCCGAAACCAGGGCCTCGGCCGCCAAAGTTGGGGCGCGGGCCGCCCTGGTTGGGCTGCGGGTTGCCCTGGTTGGGCTGCGGAGCGCCGCGCAGGTCAGGGCCGCGACCGAAGCCCAGGCCGGGCTTGGTCAGGTCCAGCGCCGCCACTTCCTGGTCAATGCGCTGCTTGGCCTGCGCCGCCTGGTCGGCGGTCAGCCGGCCGGCCGTCACCGCCGCGTCTACCTCGGCCTTCTTGGCGTTAGCGATGGCCTGCTTGACGGCATCCTGGCTCACGCCCTTGGCCTGCGCCAGTTCGGCCAGGGTCTTGCCCGCCCGCAACTGGGTCATCAGGTCCTGTGTCGTCATGC
>CAZFUK010000011.1:20121-22610 GCA_964522005.1 uncultured Anaerolineales bacterium
TCGGCCAGGGTCTTGCCCGCCCGCAACTGGGTCATCAGGTCCTGTGTCGTCATGCCCAGGGCCTGGGCCACCACGCCCAGCATGTCCACGCCGCCCGGTCGGCCAAAGGCCGGCCCGCGTCCGGGGCCGCCGTGGCCCGGTCCACCCGGCGTGGTGGGGGTCGCCGTTGGTGTCTGGGCGAAGGCCGCGGCACCCGACAGGTTGAGCGCCACCAGCCCGACAATGACGACCACGGCCGCGAGGCCCGCGATCAGAAACTTCGTTGTGCGATGCATACCTATCATCCTCTTGAGTATCATCTCTCCTGGGTCTCAGGTTTGGACCCGCCGGAGGGTTTGCCTGCCTAGAGGATACCCGACCTGTTTAAGAGGAAGCCAAGACTGGCCTGAGAGGACGATAAGAAAAGGGGAGACCTGACAGGTTTCCAAAACCTGTCAGGTCTAGGGGCCAGGGGCGGACCTGACAGGTTTCTAATACCTGTCAGGTCTAGCTACCTCACGGGCAGGCGCCGCCCGTGCAGGTGAAGCCGAGGGCGCGCAGGCGCGGCGGGGTGGCGCTGCCGGCGCCCCGCCAGTTGACGAAGGCGCGGCCGTAGCCGCCCAGCACGTCGCCATAGGTCAGGAAGGTGGCCCGGCTGCCGCGCACCGTCATCGGCTCGCGCAGGGTGAAGGTGTAGGTCGTGCCGTCCTTACCCTTAATCGTGTCGTCGTCTAACTGGGGCTCGAGCTGAGCGCGGGCGGGCAGGGCCATCAGGCTGGTGAAGGTCTGGTTCACCAGGTTGGCGCTTTCCACGCCGCGCACGCCGAACACCGCCTCCACCTGGCCCGCGTCGAGGTAGGACGTGTCGGCCAGGGTCAGGTCCAACTCGGCGTTGGTTAGTGTCGTGTTGGCGGCGGGCAAGCGGAAGGTGACGACGCCCACGTTCACCAGGCCGCTACGCGCGTCCTCGCCCGTCCAGAGGTCGGTGGAGCCGAAGAAGCGGCCCAGGTTCTGGCTCAGGAGCACGCGGTTCGAGACGTAGCCGCTCGTCTCCGCTTCGAGGTTAAAGACCTGCTCGAAGGCGGTGAACTGGAACGGGAAGTTCAGGCTGACGATGTCGGCGTCCCGGCCGCCGGGCGTGTTGTCGCTGTGCAGCAGGAGAATGCCGCGCTCGTAGGCGAGGCCGGCCTGGTCGCCGCCGATGAAGCCGCGCAGGTTCGCCTGGACGTTGATATTGGCCGTGCCGTTGGGGCGCACGGTGTACGTCATGGCGTCGGTGCGGAAGCGGACCTGGGCCGGGTTGAAGCTGATCCAACCGTTGTCGGGCACGCGGTCGGAGAAGCGGTCGTAGTCGCGGATGTAGTCGAGGGTGGTGATGTAGAAGTTGAACGGCTCGTTGCCCGTGATGCCCGCGTCGGCGGCGTCCATGGACAGGATGGTGTTGGCGCTGTTCATGGTGAAGCCGGTGAAGTACTCAGCGATACACTCGTCGGGGAACGCGCCGCTGTTGAGGAAGACGATGTTGACGTTGACGCTGGCGGGGCAGAGGACACTGGCGTTCTGACCGCTAATCGCCGCGCCGCCAGCCGCGCCCAGGTCGAAGTTGAGCAGACGCCAGTCAACGGCGCCGTCGCGGTTGGTGTCCAGGTTGACCACGTAGACCGCGCCGAGGGCGACGGCGCGCGGCCCCATGGCGTTGATGCCAAACTCCAGCACCCCCTCGTCCAGGCGCACGCCCACGTGGCGGATGTCCACGTTCTGCGACTCGCCTGGCTCGTCCGGGTCGGTGGCGACGAGGGCGAAGACCTCGGTGGTGCCGGTGTAGCGCGAGGTGTTGGTGAGTTGGATAGTGCGCGACGCCGCCTGCCCGAAGCCCGCCAGCGACAGGCTCGCCGTGTTGGCGTTCACGTCGGAGGCGCGGCGGCCCAGGAAGTAGAACGGCACGTGGATGTTATCAGGCGACGTTCCGCCGCGCTGCGTGACCTGGACGTAGCCCGACATCTCGCTGCGGTTCAACTGGGCGATCACGCCCGCGTTCTGGTTGCGCAGGCCAAACGCCGAGAGGGCCTCGGCCGGCAGGCTCAAGCTGAGCGGGACTTCGACCGACGCGCCCGGCGCCAGCGTCACCGAGTTCTGGCCCAGGTTGACGTTGATGAGCGAGGCGGTGGTGGGCGTCGTCGCCCAGGTCCACGACAGGTCATAGGTCCGCGTCTCATTCGACTTGTTGGTGATGCGGATGGGCCGCGTGCCGATGAAGCGGTCCACCACGGCCTGGAAGCCAAACGAGACGTTGCCCAGGAAGTTCGGGCTGTAGGCGACGGTCTCGGTGCTGGCGGCATGGACCAGGTCCACGCGGCCGCTGCCGACGCGGGAGACGGGCGCGCGCACCGCTTCCGTGCGGCTCGTGTTCAGGTATAGCTCGGGGTTGGCCGTGTTGGAGAGCAGCGCGCCGATCTCCTGGGCGCTCCAGTCGGGGTGCTGCTGGCGCATGAGGGCCAACGCGCCCGCGA
>CAZFUK010000012.1:0-6982 GCA_964522005.1 uncultured Anaerolineales bacterium
CGCCCCCGGTGAGACCGTGGCCCTGACTGTAACGGCGGACCTGGTGGGCGGCGCGCTCCAGGACTACCCGGCGGGGCAGATTCAGGTCAGCGAGGTCAACGGCCCCCATCACGCTCACCTCGTCACCTGGCTGCGGGCCGTCGAGTCCCAACTCCCCGCCCGCCTGGACCTGCTGGCCCGCTCGGACAGCGGCGACACCCTCCTGACCTTCACCCCCAACTTCGACGCGCCGACGCCGGCCGTGACCCTCTACGGCCTGGCCGCGCCCGACCGCTGGCGTCTGTCCATCACCCCAGACTCGGACCCGTCGCCCGAGACGCATCCCCTCGACCCGGCCTACGGCTGGCGCGTCGTCACGACGAGCGTGGCGGCCGACACCCAGTTACTGGTAGCGCGGTCAGGCGAGGCGAGCGCCGCGCTGCGGGACGTGGACCTGTATGTGCTGCGGGACGCTAATGGGGATGACCGCTTTGACCTACGGACGGAGACCCTGCGGGCGAGCCACGGTCTGGCGGTGGACGAGGAGGTCCAGATCGAGGATCCGCCGCCGGGCCGCTACGCCATCGCCGCCTACGTGCGGCGGGGCCAGGGCGACTTTGACCTGCGCGTGTGGCGCGTGGGCGGGCCGGCTGCGCACTGGGGGGCCGACCTGCCGCCGGGCGGTCTGGAGGCGGGCATCCCCTACACTCTGCGCCTGCGCTGGAGCGGCCTCACCCCGCCGCTGGACACCCTCTTCGGGCTGGTGCGCCTGACCGACCCGCGCGGACAGGCCCGTTCCATCCCCGTCACCGTCACCCGCCAGGCCGAGAACGAGCTAAGCCTGACCGCCGCCCCCGCCACCGTCGAAGCCGGCCGCCCGGTGACCTACACCTACACCGTCACCAATACTGAAGACGAGCCGGTGGACTACGTCCTGACCGACCAGTTGCCGCCCAACCTGCGCCCGGCCCCGGAGAGCCTCCAGGGCTGGACCTACGACCCCTCGACCCAGCGGCTCGCAGCCCGCTTCACCCTTCCGCCGGTCCGCACGCCGATTGACTTCATCAGCAGCGACGACCGGCCCTCCACCGCGCTACGCTTCATAGACCTACCGACAGAACTGGGCGCGGCGCCCCTGCCCCAGGGCCGCTACGGGGATGATGTGGGGATAGACTTTCCGCTGCCCGACGACCTGCCCGCCCTGGTCTACCTGGGCCAGTCGTATCGCCGCGTCGGCCTGGTGTCCAACGGCTACCTGGTGCCCGGCGGGCTAGGTAGCGACGCCGATATTCTGTCTGAGCCGCAGCGGCTGCCCAACCCCGCCCGGCCCAACCCGGTCATCGCGCCCTTCTGGGCCGACCTGGACCTGAGCGCGGGCGAGACGGGGCATGGCGAGTGGTTCGCGGAGATTGTGACGGGGGGAGCGTTTGGGGGAGGGCATGCGCTGGTCGTCCAGTGGCGCGACGCCGAGCTATTCGCCCATCCTGGCACGCGCTACACCTTCGAGGTCGCGCTGGTCCTGGAAACCGGCCAGGTCTACTACCTGTACGACACGCTGGCCGGGCCGGTGACCCAGGCCTCCACAGGCATCGAGAGTCCGACGGGCGCCGAGGGCAAGGCGTGGTACTTCATGGGCCAGCCGGCCGGCCGCGCCCCGCACAGCCGCCTGACGCTGACCCTGGACGTCAACCCGGCTGTGACGCCGTTCAGCCAGCGCAGTCTGACCTACCGCGCCCGACCGATGGCCCCTGGCGTCTTCACCAACCAGGTGACGCTGGCGCGGGCCGACGGCACGACGCGAGCGTTTGAGACGGTCTCGGTGACGGCAAACGGTCCGGCCCCGCAGACGCTGACCGTGACCTCGCGCCCCGACCGCACGGGCTATGCCCGTCCCTTGCTGCCGCGCCTGCCCGTATTTGGCGAGGGCGTCCTGGCCGGTGAGGACCCGAACGCCCGCCTGGTCTATTATGGGATGATGCAGTTCGCGCCCGTCACCCTGCCCAAGGAGGCGGCGCTGACGGGGGCGGCGGTCGAACTGGTCGGCCAGGACGCGCGCTACCTGGACCCCGCCGTGGCCGCGCGCTGGACGCTGGACCTGCTCAGCCCGAGCGTGGACGAAGCTTTCCCGCGCCTGTCGTCCCACGCCGTGGCCGCCGCGCCTAAAGACGCGACCCTTGAGCCAGTCCTAACGCAAGCCGATGTGGCGGTCGGGCGCGTCAACCAGTTCCGCTTCGCGCCGGGCGACTTGCCCCTGGCCGTCAATCGCACGCTCTCGTTCCGGCTCAACGGCGCCGCCCTCGGCGGCCGTCGCGCGGTCTTCATCTGGGACGGCGGCCAGGGCGGCCACCCGCCCGTCCTCCGCCTGGACTACCTGCCGCCGATTGTGGAACTACCGTAAGGCGACGGAGGACGGAGGACGGAGGACCGAGGACAAATCTGCTTTCGGTCCCCCATCACCCGCCACCCGTCACTTCGAGGGGGCCGTCGGCGGCTGGGGGCTGATGCCACCAGGCTCGCGGAGCCGACCGCCGGCCGGCTCGCACAGGCGGGGCTTGCCCGTCTTCGCGCCGTGGTAGTCATACGGGACGCCGCCGCTCTCCAGGACGATGCGGTAGCCCGGCACCAGGGCCATGGTGTACATCATGCCCGGCTGCGGGCAGCCCAGGCTGCCGTCGTTCCAGGTCACCTCGACCGCCGACAGGACGCGAATATCCTCGGCCTTCAGCGTCTTGAGCCGGCCCTGGAGATCGGCCTTCGCCAGCGCGATCTGGTCGGCCAAGCGGGGGTCCACCGTCCCGCTCGCGCCGCCCCCGCCGCCCGCGCCCTTGTCAGGCGCCTGGGTCGGCGCCGCGCCCGGCTGCCCCCTCTGGCATAGTCTCATCGTGCCCTTCCTGTCTCCATGATAGTCGTAGGACTGCCCACCAGCTTGCAGCACCACGCGAAAGCCCGGCACCACCACCTGGCCGTACATCATGCCCGGCTCCGGGCCGCCCAGCGCCAGGGTCGGCCACTCGACCTCAGACGCCTCCGCGACCTGGATGGCCTGGGCCGTGACCCCCAACCGCTGCGCCAGGTCCGCCTGCGCCGCCCGCACCGCCTGGTCCAACTCCGTCAACGGGCGGGGTGTGGGCTGGGCGGGCTGGATCGGCTGCGGGGCCAGGGCGCCCGGCGGCGTGGCTTGAGCCGTGGGGGCCACCGTGGGCCGAGCGATCTCCGTGGCGGTAGGCCGTGGCGCGAGTGTGGCCGTCGGGGGCGCGGCCGGCGCGGTCGCGGCCGGCTGAGCGGGTACAGGCGCGGCCGGGGCAGCCAGCCGTTCGCCCCCACCACAACTTATCGTCATCAGGGCCAGCGCCATCATCCCGACGCCTTGCCCCACATAGTGTCGCAACATCCTTCCTCCTGACACGCTGCGCCTCTGTCTCGTCCAAGGCGGTGCATGTTCTATGCCAGTGGTCGGCATAGACAAACAGCCCACCGACTCAACGTCCCGGACGGGCCAAAGGTTCCCAGTGGGGGCAGCTACCGGACCTGGATAACAGGAGACCTGACAGGTTTTGAAAACCTGTCAGGTCTCGGGAGAGGTGGCTGTAGACCGGCGATCAGTCGTGAATATCCACCACCGTGCCTAGCTCGGCCCAGTCATAGAGAATCTTCATCTCGGGGTCGCGCAGGACAATGCAGCCGTAGGACACCGGCTGGCCGATCAGCCCGCTCCACAGTTTGACCTTGGTGGTGCGGTTGATGGGCAGGGCGTGGAAGCCGTTCTCCGTCCCACCGGCGTAGTAGATGCCCAACCAGTAGGGCATGTCCAGGTTGAGGCCGGTCGAGACGGCGTTGGCTAGCTTGGTCTGGATGGTGAAGCGGCCGCGCCGCGTCGGGTGGGTCGGCAGACCCGTGCTCCCGATGAAGCTCAGCACCAGATGCTCGCCCTCGAAGGCGTAGACGTGCTGCTCGGAGACGTCCACCTCGATGCGCTTGCGCAGGGCCGGCGTTGGGGCGTCCTTGACGCGCCAGCCGAGCGGCAGCGTCAGCCGCTGCCCGATCCACAGCGTCGAACCGGCAGGCAGGTCGTTGACGGCCAGCAGTGACCGCGCATCCAGCCCATAGCGGAAGGCGATGCTCTCCAGGGTGTCGCCGCGCCGCACGGTGTACGTGACGACCTTGCCGGACACCATCGCCGCCGGTCCGCTGAGTTCCTCGTCTTGCACGGGCAGGAAGAGCCGCTGGCCGGCGTTGATCAGCTCGGGCGAGGTGAGCTTGTTGATGCGGACCAGGTCCGCCACCGTCGTGTCGTAGGCTTCGGCGATCTGGCTCAGCGTCTCGCCGGGCGCGACGACATGCACGGGCTGAAGCTGGGCCTCGCGGCGTGGACCCACCGTCGGCGCGCCGTTATCCGCCGACCCCGTCTCGCCGTCGCTGACCTGGGTGATGGTCAGCTTCTGCCCGGCCTGGAGGCTGTCCTGGTCGAACAGGTTGTTGAGGCGGGCGATGGCGTCCGGGCTGGTCTGGTAGCGCTGGGCGATGCCGGACAGCGTGTCGCCCGACTGGACGACATAGACAATCGGCCCGTCGGCGGCGGCCGGCAGGGCCACCACCAGGGCTAACAGGACGGCAAGCACGAGGGCAATCTGGCGCATAGGTCTCATATCCACTAAAGCGAGGACGAATAGCAGGGGGGATACCGGCGAGTCGGTGAACTCGCCGATATCCCCGTCGGAGGCTCAATTGTCAACGACGATACGCACGTTGCAGGGCTGGGGGAACTGGCCCGTGTTCTCGACAGCGGTCAGGCGCAGCATGTAGACGCCGTTCGGCACCGTCCCCGTGTCCCACGTCGTCAGGGTCGTGCCGGTGCGGCGGACCGTGGTCACCTCGCCGATGCTGGCGAAGTTGAAGGGCACTTCACCCTGGCCGTACTCGACCTTGTAGAACTGGAAGTTGGGCAGCGAGGCCGTGCCGACGATGTTGATGACGCCCCTCACCGTCTCGTTCTGGCGCGGGTAGGTGATGGCGACGGACGGGTTGCACACGGCGGGCGACAACTGGGGCGCGGGCGGCTCGACGCGCGGCGGCGGCTGGTGGCCGGGCGGGGGCGGCGGGGCCTGGTAGGCGCAGGGCACAAACAGGACCTGGCCGACCCAGATGTAGTCCGAGGTCAGGTTGTTGGAGCGCCGAATCGCCGGGACGTTGGTGCCGTAGCGCGTGGCGATGCTGTAGAGCGTGTCGTTGCGCTGGACGGTGTAGCGCGTGTTGCATGAGGGCGGCGGGGCCGGCGGGGGCGGCGCGACCACGACCGGCTGCACGATGATCTGCGGCGCGGGCACCCAGACCACCTGGGCGGGCGGGGTGTAGGCCACGTTGCAGACGCGGATGGTCACGCCGGCATGGATGTAGCTGGGGTTGATCAGGTTGTTGACCTGGATCAGCGACAACTCGCTCACGCCGAAGCGCGCGGCGATGGCCGACGTGCTATCGCCCGGCTGGATGGTATAGGGGATGCAGCCGCCCGGCGCGGGCTGGGGCGCGGGCGCGGGCGCCGTGTAGCCCGGCGAGACGTAGTTGTGCAGGGGCACCACGAGCCGCTGGCCGACGGCCAGGTGGTCGGGGTTGCGCAGATGGTTGGCGTTGATAATCAGAATCGGGGATGTGCCGTACAGGTCGGCAATGCTGGTGACGGTATCGCCCCAGCGCACCACGTGCATTACCTGGCCGGAATAGCCAGGCCGCAGCGCGTTTTCCGCCGTCGCCGGCGCGACGACGGCCGCCAGGACCAGTAACACCGCTACCAGCACCATGATCTTGAGCCAGGTTCGTTTCATAATAGACCTCCTCTGTGGCCTAGCCCGTTCAGCCGTTCGGCTCGTCCGAGAACTCCCCCATCTCCCGTGCCTTGAGGAAGCGCTCGAACTCCCTCCGCCGGATGCGGTAGGAGCCTTCCAACTTCACCGCGCGGAGTTTACCGGAACGGATGTAGCGGCGAACAGTGTAGACGCTAATCTGGAGCTGTTCGGCGATGTCCTCAGTCGTCAGATAGATCTCGTCCACACCCGTCCCTATGCCTTTGCGTGTTATCTCTTGCTCGCTGCTGCTACATTATACCCTGCTTTCCGGTGTTTGTCAACGGGTTGACATAGGGAGTCGTCAGGCCGGTGGCGTGATGCGTGAGGCGTATTTCGTGACGCGTAAAGCGTCGTGTGTATAATTGGGGGAGTTTGAAACTGGGAGGAGCCACGTGAACCTGGAGCGAGCCGTTGACGAGGCGGTGGCCGACATCGAGGGCGTGTTTGGCGTGGCGGCGCACGACTGGGCGACGGGGGAACGCCTCATCCGCCACGGCGACCGCCCCTTCCTGACCGCCAGCGTGATCAAAGTCCCCATCCTGGTGGCCGTCCTCGATCAGGTCCACCACGGCGCTTTCCGCCTGGACCAACGCTTTGAGGCGGAGGCGGAGGATTGGGTGGCGGGGTCGGGCCTGCTCAAAGAGTTCGACCCTGGCGTGACCTTGACGCTCAAAGACTACCTGACCGCTATGATCGTGGTTAGCGACAACACGGCCACCAACCTGGTCCTGCGCGTCGTCGGCATCCCGACGGTCAACGCCTACCTGGCGGGCCTGGGCCTGGTCCACACCCGCTCGCACCGCCCGGTGCGCTCGGATGGCCCCCTACCCGGTGAGCACAGGGGCATCGGGACGACCACGCCCCTTGAGATGCTAGCCATCCTCGACGGGCTGGTCGGCCAGACGCTCCTGACGCCAGAACTGTGTGACCTGGCCGTGGGCATGCTCAGGCGTCAGCAGTACACCGAGGGCCTGCCGCGCTATCTGCCCACCGAGGTCGCGGTCGCCAACAAGGTGGGCATGGTGGCTGATGTGCGGGCCGACGTGGGCATCCTGTTCCCACCCGACCGGCCGCCCATCACGCTGGCCGTCCTGTCCGACAGCCTGGCCGACCGCCGCTACTCGGTGGACAACCCCGGCTGGATTGGCATCGCGCGCATCGCC
>CAZFUK010000012.1:7082-22323 GCA_964522005.1 uncultured Anaerolineales bacterium
ACCGCTGGTGAATCCCACGGCCCCTGCTTGACGGGCATCATCGAAGGGCTGCCGGCCGGGCTGCCCCTCAGCCCCGCCGACATCAACACCGACCTGGCGCGGCGGCAAGTCGGCTTCGGCGCGGGCGGCCGCATGAAGATTGAGAAGGACGAGGTCCAGATTCTGGGCGGCCTGGGCTGGAACGGCCCCGGCAAGGGGGTCACCACCGGTGGCCCGCTTGCCCTGCGCATCGAGAACCGCGACTGGGCCAACTGGGAGCACAAGACACCGCCCCTCTTCAGCGTGCCGCGCCCCGGCCACACCGACCTGGCGGGCGGCATCAAGTACGGCCACCTCTATGACATGCGCCTGGTGCTGGAACGCTCGTCGGCGCGCGAGACAGCCATGCGCGTCGCCATCGGCGCGGTCGCCCGCAAGCTGCTGGCCGAGTTCGGGGTGCGGCTGGGCTGCTACGTCGTCCAGATTGGCCCGCTGCGGGCCAGCCTGCCCGATGACCTGCCCTACGAGGAACGCTTCGCCCGCGCCGAGGCCAATGACACCCGCTGTCCCGACCTGGCCCAGGTGGACGCCATGCGCGAGTACATCCGCGACACCATTAAGCGCCGCGACACCGTGGGCGGCGTGTTCGAGATCGTGGCTTTGGGCGTGCCGCCCGGCCTCGGCTCCCACGTCCACTGGGACCGCAAGCTGGACGGTCGGCTGGCCCAGGCGGTGATGAGCATTCCGGCGGTCAAGGGCGTCGAGATTGGCCCGGCCTTCGACAACGCGGCCCGCTATGGCACCGAGGTCCACGACGAAATCTTCCTGGAGGACGGCCTGGTCACGCGGCGCACCAACCGCGCGGGCGGGCTGGAGGGCGGCATCACGACCGGCCAGCCCATTGTGGTGCGCGCCGCGCTCAAGCCCATCGCCACCACGCTCAACCCGCTGCGCTCGGTGGACCTGGTCAGCGGCGAGCCGACGGCGACTAACTACGAACGCTCGGACTTCACGGCGGTGACACGCGGCGGTCCCATTGGCGAGGCGGTCGTGGCCTGGGTCCTGGCCGAGGCGCTGGTCGAGAAGCTGGGCGGCGACTCGCTGGCCGAGATGCGCCCGCGCTGCGAGCAACTCCGCCAGGCGGCCCAGGTCCGCCCACCCGTGCCTATACCAGGCGATACTGCCAATTAGCGTAAGGTATCCCCTCTCCCCTTGGGAGAGGGTTAGGGTGAGGGCTGTGCTGCTCTCGCGTGGCGTCCAAGACCCTCACCCCGACCCTCCCCCATAGGGAGAGGGAGGGAAACGACTGCTGATAAGCACCAATTCTGTGATAAGGCATAGGTAAGGAACGGGCGGTCTGCTGCGTCGTAATCAGCGTATGGAGAGGTGCCAGAGCCCGGTTGAATGGACTCGACTCGAAATCGAGCGTGGCCGAAAGGTCACCGGGGGTTCAAATCCCTCCCTCTCCGCCTTAGAGGCTGCGTCAAACGCAGCCTTTTTTGATGCCTGGCGACTGGGGGCTAACAGGGTGGCTAAACCAAAAACGGCGATTATCATCGGCGGGGGCATCGGCGGGCTGACGACGGCCATCGCGTTGCGCCGCAAGGGACTCGAGGTGGCGGTCTACGAGCGCGCGCCCGAGATCCGTGAAGTGGGCGCGGGACTGACGCTGTGGGCCAACGCCGTCAAGGCGCTGGGCAAGCTGGGGCTGGCCGAGGCGGTCAAGGCGGCCGGCGCGCCGGGCATGGGCGGCAGCATCCGCACATGGCGGGGTGATGTTCTCTCGACCATGACCAGCCAGGAACTGGAGCGCCGCTTCGGCGCGGCCAACCTGGGCATCCACCGCGCCGACCTCCAGCGCATCCTCCTCAACCGCCTCGGCGAAGGCATCGTCCACCTGGGCGCGGCGTGTAGCGGGTTCAGCCAGGACGAGACGGGCGTGACGGCGCGCTTCGAGGACGGCTCGGAGGCGCGGGCCGATGTCCTGATTGGCGCGGACGGCCTCCACTCGGTGGTGCGAACGCAGCTCTTCGGCCGGGAAAAGCCCCGCTACAGCGGCTACACCGCCTGGCGGGGCGTGGTGGAGGCTCCCCACACCAGCCAGTCAGCCAACGCCGCCTTCGAAAGCTGGGGCTGCGGCCAACGCTTCGGCCATGTCAGCATAGGCCAGGGCCGCGTCTACTGGTTCGCCGTGCGCAACACCCGGGCGGGCGAGACCGACGCCCTCGAAGGCCGCAAGGCCGAGGTGCGGCGGCTGTTTGCCGACTGGCACGCCCCCATCCCCGCCCTGGTCGAGGCGACCGACGCGGCCGCCATCCTCCGCAACGACATCTACGACCGCGAGCCGCTCAAACGCTGGACCGAAGGCCGCGTGACCCTGCTGGGCGACGCCGCCCACCCCATGACGCCCAACCTGGGCCAGGGCGCGTGCCAGGCCATCGAGGACGCCGTGGTGCTGGCGAACCGGCTGGCCGAGCGCGACGAGGCCGGGCAGGCCCTGCTGGCCTACGAGATGGCCCGCATCCAGCGCGCCAACCTTGTCGTGACCCAGTCGTGGCGTATCGGCCGCGTCGCCCAGTGGGGCAACCCCCTGGCGTGTGCCGTCCGCAATCGCCTGTTCAAGACCCTCGGCGGCGCGCTCCAGGGGCCACAACTGAATTTCCTGCTGGGTTACGAGGTGCGCTGATGCCGCTACCGTTCCTCACCGCGGCCTGGTCCAACCTGTTCCTGGCGACCTACGCCGTCCCGCCGACCATGCTCCAGCCGTACCTCCCGCCGGGCCTGACGCTCGACCTGCGCGACGAGCAGGCGTTTGTGTCGCTGGTCGCCTTCGACTTCCTGGACACCCGCGTCCTGGGGATTCCCTGGCCCGGCTTCCGCAACTTCGCCGAACTCAACCTGCGCTTTTATGTTCGGCGCGGTGACGAGCGCGGCGTCGTCTTTATCCGCGAGTTCGTCCCCCAGCGCCTGGTCGCCTGGCTCGCCCACCGCGTCTACAACGAACCCTACCTGGCCGCCCCGCTGACCAGCCGCGTCCAGGACACACCCGACCGGCTGAGCCTCGAACACCGCCTGGTCTGGCACGGCCAGACGCACATTGTGCGCGCCACAGGCCGCAAGCCCACGGTCCGCCCGGACGAGAGCAGCGCCGAGCACTTTTTCAAGGAACACCAGTGGGGCTACAACCGCGACCGTCAGGGCCGCCTCATCCGCTACCAGGTCGTCCACCCGGTCTGGGACGTCTACCCGGTCGAGTCCTACGAGTTGCTGTTCGACTTCGGGCAGGTCTACGGCCCGCGTTGGAAGTGGCTGACCCAGGCCACCCCCTACTCGACCATCCTGGCCGTCGGCTCGCGCGTCGCGGTCTATCCCCACGGCCAGGCGCGCTAGTGGGTCGGCTCGCCATCGTCGCGGTCTCCTACGCCCTGGACCGCCGCGCCCGGCTCACCCCCCCGACACAGGCCGTCATGGACCGCGCGGTCGCCGCGTGGCACGCCCAGCCCGACGCCTGGCTCATCCCCTCGACCGGCGACAACCAGCGCCTCGGCGTCACCAACGCCCGCGTCATGGCCGACTACGCCGTCCAGCACGGCGTCCCCCGTGCGTGTATCCTGGAAGAGGACCGGTCCAGCAACACCTGGCAGAACCTGGCCTATAGCTGGACCCTGGCCCAGGCCCACGGCGGCGACCGGCTCCTCATCGTGGCATACGACTTGCATGCACGACGGTGCCAGTTGGTGGCCGGCCGGCAAAGGCTGCCCTTTAGCCTGGTCACGGCGACCTCGCGGACGACAGGCTACGCGGCGCGCAAGCCCTGGTTCGCCCACCGAGGCCTCATCTGGCTTTATGAGACCCTCGCCACCCTTTATGGACGACTCACGGGGAAACTATGACCACCCTTATACCCGAACATACGACACCGGCTAATGAGCATAAGAAGCGCATTCAGATCATCATCAACCCGGCCGCCGGGCAGGACCAACCCATCCTGAGCACCCTCAACCGGGCGTTCAAGGATGCCAACGTTGATTGGGATGTGTCCATCACCAAGGAGGCGGGCGACGCGCGCCGGCTGGCCCAGGCGGCGGCTGAGGCAGGCGTGGACATCGTCGGCGTCTACGGCGGCGACGGTACGGTCATGGAGGTCGCCAGCGGGCTGATGGGAACCAATGTACCCCTCGCCATCTTCCCTGGCGGCACCGCCAACGTCATGTCCGTCGAGCTAGGCATCTCCAGTGACCTGGCCGAGGCCGTGGCGATGGTGTGCGGTGACGACGTGTGCTATACGCGCTGGGTGGACATGGGGCAGGTGGACGACGAACGCTACTTCATGCTGCGCGTCGGCATCGGCTTTGAGGCGCAGATGGTCGAGGGCGCGCCGCGTGAGATGAAGGACCGCTGGGGCGTGCTGGCCTATGCCCTCAGCGCGCTCCAGGCCCTGCGCGAGCCGCAGATCGCCCACTACCGCATCACCCTGGACGGCGAGACGGTCGAGACCGAGGGCATGACGTGTATCATCGCCAACGCGGGCAGCCTGGGGCAGGGCACCTTGACCCTCGCCCCCAACATCAACGTCAGCGACGGCCTGCTGGACGTGGTGGTTATCCGCAGCGCGGACCTGCCGTCGCTGCTGGCGGTGGCCGCGAGCGTGGTGCGCGGCAACGAGGACGCCGAGCCGCTGCTGCACTGGCAGGGGCGCGAGATTCTGGTGGAGGCCGAGCCGGCCCAGTCGGTCCAGGCCGACGGTGAGATTCTGGCCCCCACCCCCGTACGCGCCAGGATCATTCCGCACGCGGTCCAGGTGGTCGTCCCCCGGCCGGCCGACGAAGCAGCGGCGGCATAAAAGGCAAAGTATCAATAGCAGCGCAGGGTAGGGGCGCGGTTGCCGCACCCTGGGCAGGGAAACCCTGCCCCTACACCCTGTGCAATCCTTCCCCACTCCCTACTCCCCCACCCTTCTCCCCAGCAAGCACAGGTCCGGGATGCCCGGCGGGGCGACGGCCCGCAACTCGGCCGCCCCGCCCCCCCGCAGCCGGTCGCGCACCGCCCCCAGCAGGCAGCCCAGGACATTCGCCCCCACCAGCCGCTCGGTGTCCACCGCGACCGCACCCCAGAACTGGTCGCGGAACGAGGCTTCGACAATGGGTTGGCGCCCGGTCGAGAGCAAGAGTTGCCGAAACGGCTCCCAGTGCTGGGCCAGCTTGAGGCGTACACACCAGGCCATGACCGGCACGCGCACGACTTCCCAGTCGGGCCGCGTCAGGGGGTAGGCGTGCTTGCTCTTCATCTTGGCGGCGATGGGGCTGGCCTCCGCCAGAATCTCGCGCTGAATGTCGGGGCGGTGGGGGTAGCGGCACGCCTGGTAGAGCGCCTCGCTGGTGCGGATGGGGATGCCGTCCACGGTCAGGGGATAGCCCGCCGCCATGTTGGACAGGCCGCCATAAGTGTCGCTCGTCTTATAGAAGACGGCGCACTGATGCCGGTAGTAGACTTTCACCTCCAGCAGTCCAGCCACACTCCATCCTCGTTCTCAGATAGACCTGACAGGTTTTAGAAACCTGTCAGGTCTTCGGCCCGTCGGTTTCAGCACTGTCTTGCACCACACCCGCTCGTGCGGATAGACCTGACAGGTTTTAGAAACCCTCAGGTCTCCGGCCCGTCACTCTCGGCGTTGGTCTTACGCCGGAAGAGCGGATACCAGCGGTTGGCGACGCCCCACCACAGCACAAGCGGACAGTTGTTGGGGCAGTTGCGGTAGGTCACCAAGAACGCGCCGAACCCCAGCGACGGCGCCTTTTCATAGCCGAGGGGGCGCTGGTAGGGGTTCGGGACGCGGGATTGCAGGACCAGCCGCGCCCCGACCTGGAGGAAGGCCCGCTCCACCACATCCCGCGCCGTGGCCGAGGAAAACAGGGTGTCCTCGAAGGGGACGCCGTCCGGGCGGAACAGGTCACGCGGCCGCCGCCCGGGCAGCGTCTTGAGATAGGCCTGGACCGGCCCATCCACCGCCGACGGACGGGGCCAGAGCGCATCGTAGCGCGTCGGCACGTCCGCGATGTCGTAGAACTCGTGGGCGCGCCAGTACTTGACGGTGAGACCCGCCCTCCGCGCCAGCGGGTCCAGTTCGCCTCGCAAGCGGTCCAGGCCCCGCCAGTAGGCGGCAATGACGACCAGGTGCAGCGTTGTGCGCGGCGCGAAACTATGCAGGGCGTCCTTGAGGTCCTGGAGGGCCGTCTCGCCGCTGAACAGGCAGTCGTCCAGGTAGACGTAGGCCCTCGGCTGCGCGCCGCACTCGGCCAGGCGCAGGCCGTGTTCGGCCTGGAGAATCTCGTCTACGAGAACCAGGAGGTCGGCCTGGCTCTGACCCTTGCGCTGTATCTGGAGAAAACGGGTCGCCCGCAGGCCGGCGCGCACGTCGCGGCCAAAGAGGTCGGGGTGGCGCAGCAGGCCGGCCAGGAAATAGCGGGCGTCCTCCCGCGAGACATAGTAGGCTTGCAGGAGAGCGCGCATCTCTTCCAGGATGGTGACCTGGTCGGCGGGCGCGAACTGGCACACCCAGCGGTCCACGTGGTCGGGGGTGATGGGGGGAAGCTCGCCCTGGCGGTAGTCGGCGACGCGGTGGGCGATGGCTTCCAGGAGGGCGGCGCGCGGCGCGGTCATGGGGCATCCTCGAAGCGGCGATAGGGTGACTCTACACAATTCAAGGGATTGTGCAAGCTCGAACAAAAAGACCTGACAGGTTTTAGGAACCCGCCAGGTCTGTATCACCGTCAGAGAGACCTGACAGGTTTTGAAAACCTGTCAGGTCTGGTTGTCGTTACCACAGGCCGAGCACCTTCCACCACAGGCCACCGACGCCGAGCCAGATCACAATGTTGACCAGGCTGACGATGAAGCCGAGCCGCCACCACGTCCCCAGGGGCACGTAGCCTGACCCGAACAGGACCGGCGCGGGACCCGTGCCGTAGTGGGTCATGCTGCTGAACAGGTTGCTGAAGAACGCCAGGACCAGCGCGGCGAGCACAGGCGGAGCGCCCGCGGCGACGGCCACGGCCAGGAAGGCGGCGTACATCGAGCTAACGTGGGCGGTGTTGCTGGCGAACAGGTAGTGGCTGTAGAAGTAGACCAGGCTGAGCGCCAGGAAGGCCCACACCCAGTTGACCCCCGTGACCATGCCACCGACGGCCTTGCTGAACCAGGGGATGAAGCCCAACGTGTTGAGCATGGTCGCCATCATGACCAGGGCGGAGAACCAGACCAGCGTGTCCCACGCGCCCTCTTCCTTGCGGATGTCATCCCAGGTCAGCACGCCGAGCAGGAGCAGGACGCCCAGGCCCGTGAGGGCCGCGACGGTCGCGTCGAGGTTGCCCAGCTGCGGGGCGAAGATCCACAGGACGAGCAGTAGGACAAATACCCCCAACATCATCCACTCGGCGGCCTTCATCTTGCCCATCTCGGCCAGCTTGTCCTTGGCGAGTTGAGCGGCGGCCGGCGTCTCCTTGATCTCAGGCGGGTAAATCTTGTAGAGCAGGTACGGGATGGCGAGCAGGCTCACGATGCCGGGCACCAGGGCCGCCAGCGCCCAGGAACCCCAGGTAATCGTGATCTTCATGTCGCCGGCCAGTTTGGCGGCCAGCGGGTTGGCGGCCATGGCCGTCAGGAACATGGCGCTGGTGATGACCGTGCCCTGGAAGGCGGCCTTGGTCAAGAACGCGCCGATCTTGCGGTTGGTGCCGTCATCCGGCTCGCTGCCGTAGGTCTTGGAGACGGCCTTGAGGATGGGGAAGACGACGCCGCCCGCGCGGGCCGTGTTGCTCGGAATGGCCGGAGCCAGGACCAGGTCGGTGGCGACGAGACCATAGCCGAGGCCAAGGGTCTTCTTGCCCAGCAAGGCCACAAACAGGTAGGCGATGCGGGTGCCGAGGCCGGTCTTGATGAAGCCGCGCGACACGAAGAAGGCGGTCACAATCAGCCAGATGGTGTTGTTGCCGAAGCCGCTCAACGCCTGGGTGATGTTGAGCGTACCGGTGAGGACGGTCGCCACAATGCCGAGCATCGCCACCGCCCCCATGGGCAGCGGCTTGGCGATGATGCCGACAATGGTCGCCACGAAGATGGCGAGCAGGTGCCAGGCCTTGGGGTCCACGCCTTCGGGCGCCGGCACGAACCAGAGGGCGATACCGAGCAGCAGGGTCACGAGCAGCGGAATAGGCCGCGCCCCTGCCCAATGGAAGCGGGGCAGCAGTGGCGCGGGCGTCGGTTTGACAGTCGCCGCGGACATGATTGACCTCCTTTGAGGCAAAACAGAATCGGTTTGAATAAATGGAATAGAGCCTGAGGAGCGCCACCGCCCCATAATGTCAGGCCACAGTCTATGATAGCGCAATTTGGGGCAAACGGTGTGAAGAGGCGAGTACACGTGGCGGAGAAACGTTCACGAGGCGGCACGGCGGGCGACGGCGCGTAGCAGGGCGGTGAACAGGGCGGCTTCCTCGGCGGTTGGTTCGGCGCGCAGCAGCACGGCGCGCAAGGCCTGCCGCGTGGCCTCGGCGCGGCTCGGAACCAGGTAGCCTACGGCGTGCATGGCCTCTTCGAGGGCGGCGAACAGGGCTTCCGTCTCGGCGCCCGTCGCCGGGGCGGAGGGGGAAGCGGGGGAAGACGCCATCAAGCCCTCTTCGAGAGCGGCCAGCCGCAATTCGTAGGCGACGACCATGACCGCCTGGGCCAGGTTGAGCGAGGGGTAGGCTGGGTCGGTGGGGATGGTGAGCAGGGCGTGGCAGTGGGCCAGGTCGGCGTTGGACAGGCCGATGTCTTCGCGGCCAACCAGGAAGGCGGCCGGCCCGCCTGGGACACGGGCCAGGGCGGCGGGGCCGGCCTCGCGTGGGGTGAGGGTCGGCAGGGCCAGCGAGCGGCGGCGGGCGGTGCAGCCGACGGTGTAGACCGTGTCGGCCAGGGCGTCGTCCAGCCGCTCGAAGACGCGCACGCGGGCCACCAGGTCCTGAGTCCGATGGGCGATGACGGGCAGGCGGCTCCAGTCGAAGTCGGCCGGCCGCACCAGCCGCAACTGGCTCAGCCCCATCGTCCGCATGGCCCGTAGGGTCGCGCCGACGTTGTCCGCGCTGCGTGGTTCCACCAGGACGACGACGACCGCCGCGAGAGGGTCAGCGTTCACCACTGCATGCGCGCCTTTCGATACCACACCCACTCACTTTCGCGCCACCAGGTACAGACAGGCCAGCCCGCTGCGCGCCTCGCGGCTCTCCCAGAAATCGCGCGCCTCGCCGCTGGCCGCGATAAACGCCCGCCAGCCGCGGCGCGCCACCCAGCAGGCGAACTCAATGGTCAGGCCGTGGGCTTCCAGCATGTTGGTGTACTTGCGCTCGGTCCACAGGTGGGGGAAACGGTCGCGCACGGGGTCAGGCGGCGGGCTGAGGGTGTAGACCAGGTCGGACATGGCGAGGACGCCGCCGGGGGCGAGACTGGGGAGGAGGCGAACTACGCCCGCCTCGGGCGTCTCGAACATCCCGCGCAGCGCCCCCCCCTCCGCCACGATGAAGTCGAAACTGTCCGGCGCGAAGCTCAGGCGGTGGGGATCGCGGATCTCGAAGCGCATGAGATGGTCCACGCCCGCCTGGGCGGCCACCTCGCGCGCCCGGGGCAGCCGCTCGGCATGCTGGCTCACCGCGAGGACCTGGCAGCCAGCGGTGCGCGCCACCGTGATACCGGCCAGGTTGTAGCCGAGACCCAGGTTGAGGCAGCGGGCCTCGGCCGTCAGGCCAGCCACCCGAACCGCCATGCGCGTGTATTCCGGGCCGCCTGGCACATGCAGCGGAATGTCCATGCCTCGCCCGCCTCCCTCCGTCCACCCGTCCGAGACCCGCTCTGGTGGGGAGTATAGCGAGGCAAGGCATGGAAGTCAAAAGCATGGGCTAGGGCAGAATCAGGTGCAGGTCCCCGAACTCGTGCCACAGGTAGCCCTCGGCCAGCGCCTCGGCGTAGGTGACCTGGAGGTGCGCTAGCCCGGCCAGCGCTTCCAGCATCGCCAGGTGCGTGGCGCGCGGCTCGTGGAGGCCGGTGAGCAGCCCGTTGACCGCCCGCACGCCCCACTCCGGGGTGATGACCAGCCGGGTCCAGCCCTCGCCTGGATGGGTCACGCCTTCGGCGTCGGTGACGGTCTCCAGCGCCCGCACAACGGTCGTGCCCACCGCGACCACCCGCCGCCCCGCCGCCCGCGCCTGGTTCACCACCTGCGCCGTCGTCAGCGGCACGCGATAGTACTCCTCGTAGGGCGGCTCGTGCTCCTCCAGGCTGGCGACGCCCGTGTGCAGCAGCAGGGGCGCCACCTGGACGCCGTGGGCCACCAGCCGCGTGACCAACTCGGCGGTGAAGGCCCGCCCGGCCGAAGGCATCTCGGCGCTGCCCGGCTCGGTGGCGTAGACGGTCTGGTAATAGCTCAGCGGCCAGCCCTGGCGCACGTAGCTGTAGCGGATGGGGAAGCCGTACTCCGCCAGGTAGGGTTCGAGCGGGCGCGGCAGGTCCAGCGTCGCCAGCCAGAGGCGCGTGCGCCGCGCGGACCCCTCCCCCTGCCCCTCCCCTATGAAGGGAGGGGTGAGGGGCGAGGTAGCCTTGCCCCTATCCCCCCCCTTCCTTTCTAGGGCAGCG
This sequence comes from uncultured Anaerolineales bacterium, assembly GCA_964522005.1. Taxonomy (GTDB): domain Bacteria; phylum Chloroflexota; class Anaerolineae; order Epilineales; family JAHCIE01; genus JAHCIE01. The sequence continues at coordinate 17,724 of CAZFUK010000012.1, forward strand.
GGCCGGGGGAAGGGGTCCGCCGACCGATACGGCGCGTGGAGCGTCGTGCTGGCTCCGCCCGGCAGGCGCAGCGTCTCGCCGGCGCGGGCGTGGAAGAAGGGCTGGGTCGAATGTCCGACGGGTTGGCGCACCTCGACGGTCCACAGCCCGCCCGGCAGCCGCGTGGACAGGTGCAGTTCGAGCGGCGTGCCGTCCTCGCGTGTCACGGTCAGGGCCGCGTTGAGCGTGCCGCTGGTGTTGATGACCAGGACATCGCCGGGCCGCAGGGCGTCGCCAATCTGGCGGAACTGGGTATGCTGGACGGTGTCGCTCGACCGATAGGAGACCATCAGCCGCACCTCGTCCCGCGCCAGGCCGCGCGCCTCCGGCGGCTCGCTCGCGCTGAGGTGGGCGGGTAACTCGAAGTCGAGGGCGCGGCCCAGGGGCAGGGTCGGGTCCACCACGGGCCGCAGAGTCCAGTTTTTGGACAATAACATGGGAGCCGTCATACTCCATCTCCTGCCAATAAGTCTACACTGCTCGGCTGCACAGCTAGTTGGCGAGTGTCACCCTGAGCGAAGCGAAGGGTCTCGCTTTACGTGAGGCGAGATGCTTCGCTTCGCTCAGCATGACAGATAAGAACGGTAGAATCAGGCAGGCACGGGCGCGAGGGCCTGCGCCCGATAGCGGCCACTGGGCAGGCTGCCTTCGAGCAACTCGATGAAGCCCGGCACACTGACGTCGGGCAGCGGGCGGTCGCTGATGTCCTCGCCGGGGAAGGCGGCTTGGTGCATAGCCGTGCGCAGGTCGCCCGGGTCTACCCAGTAGACGCGCAGATGGGGGTTCTCGGCGGCGAGGATGGCCGACAGCTGTTCCAGGGCGGCCTTGCTGGAGCCATAGCCGCCCCAGCCAGGGTAGGCCTCGACGCCCGCGTCGCTGGTGACGTTGACAATCCGAGCGCCGGGCTTGAGGCTGGCCTGGACCGCCTGAATCACCCCCAACTGGGCGACGGCGTTGACCCGATAGACCTGTTCGAGGACATCGAGGGGGTAATCCAGGAGCGTGGGCTGCGGGCTGGGGCCGAGGATGCCGGCGTTGTTGACGACGGCGTCCAGGCCGCCAGCGGCGCGCGCGGCGACCGCGAGGGCGCGGCGGTGGGCCGGGTCGCTGATGTCGCCCACCAGCGCGGTGACGCTCGTCCAGCGGCTCAGGTCGGCCTGAACGGCCTGGAGGGCGTCGGCGCCCCGCGCATCGAGAATCAGATTCCAGCCGCGTTCGGCCAGGGCATAGGCCAGGGCGCGGCCGAGGCCGCGCGAGGCGCCGGTGATGAGGGCAGTACGAGACGAGGTTGTCATAGCCAACTCCATGAGGGTATTTTCATCTCTAGACTGCCCCCAGTATACCGCCCGCGTCGCCCCGCCGCCACGGCTCACGGGCCAGCCCACCCCACACAAAAAGGACAGGTCGAGGACCTGTCCTTTCGTACATGCACATCCAGTTTTGCCATCTGACGCTAGACTGCCCTCTCGTGAGTAGCGAAGTCCCTGAGTAATTCGACAATCTCGCCGTCCTCGCGTAGTGCAAATATCTAGCGCGGACGATACTGCGACGGGTAATTGACAATCTTATCCCACTCGTCGGCCGTACTACGGGCCACGAAGGCGATCAATGGCTCGTCGCCGATGTTGAAGACCTCGTGCGGGACGCCGGGCTTGATGTAGATAAAGTCGCCGGCCTCGTTGACGACTTCCTGCGTGAGACCCTCGCCATAGGTGTGCTTCACCCGACCCTGCATGATGAACAGCATCACCTCAAAGCCGTCGTGGATATGGGCGTAGGCAATCGCTCCTGGCGGCACGGTCGCCACATTGATGGACAACGCCGCCGCTCCCACGTTCTTCCCCGACAGCCCCTGCTGGTACAGGATACCGTTCCACCCGCGCTGACTCCCCCCACCCCGAATCACCGTAATCCCCTCCAGGTCTTCCACAATGCTGGTATCAACGGACCCTGTGCCGAGTGTATGATCTTGCACGTGTTCCTCCTATTTTCCTCGCCTAATAGTGAAGAAGTGGTTTGAACCAGAGGGGGCTAGACGCCAACACGGCGACACCAAATAAGGTGAGCCAGGCGCCCCAGGTGAACGATGACGGCTGGAAGCTGAGCCGCACCGTGTGCGCACCGGGCGGCAGGGGGAGCGCCATGAAGGCGTGCTGCGCGATGAGGAGAGGCGTCGGCGCCCCGTCCACGCTGGCGCGCCAACCGGGGTAATACGGGATGCCGATAAACAGCAGGGTAGCGCCGTCCACGACCTGGACGGCCCCCTCCACCTCGGTGTTGGTGTAGCGCACAATGTCCGCCGGCCCGGCCAGCCGACCCGTCGGGTCCAGCGGCGGCGGCTCTTCGAGCAGCAGGGTCTGGCCTGGGTCAAACTGGGGGTTCCGCAGCAGGGCCAGCCGCTCGGCCGCCGACGGCACGACCTGATAACGCTCGGCGGCAAAGAAGCGCGGCAGGACCGCCCTGTTCTCCCAGAGCGTCAGGGCATCCCCGGAACTGGCCGAGACGCGCTTGAACTTGCCAGGGTCCAGGGCTTGCGGCGCGAGGTAGCGGCGCTCGTGGCCCCACCACTGGCCGAAGCGCCAAAACGGGCTGGGCAGGCCCGACTCGTCCCGAAAGACGGTGGGCGTCAGGAGATAGCGCACATTGAGCAGGTCAAAGGCGCGGCTGTTGGCGGAGGGGAGGTTGCCATAGTACTCGGTCAGACGGCGCAGCTGAAGCGGATTATAGCCGTTGACGGCTTCGACGCGCAGCACCGCCGACGCCATCAGAAACAGGCTCCCGACCTCGGCGCTCGCCAGCTGGCCGTGCCCCAGACCCTGATCATAGACGGGCCGCAGGTCTGGCAGCTCCTGCCCGGCGATCCGCGTCGCAGAATAGAGTTGACCTGGATCGCCGGCACTGGCATTGTAGATCTGTCCGGCCTGGGCCGCCGACAGGTCGGCATAGGTCAGGAGCACGAGCAGCGCGGCGAGCGCGTAGCGCGCCCTGGGCCAGAGCCACAGCCCCGCCAGCACCAGGGCCACCCCAGCCGCCAACACTGCCAGTTCAAGCCCCTGCCGCTGGACCGTCGGCCAGGTCTCCGGACCGCTGACCCGCTGGACCACCTGGAGCCGGCTGAGCGGCGACAGGGCCGCCGACCACAGGGGCGGGTAGAGGGTGATCACGCTGTAGAAGACCGCCAGGACCGCCGCCCCGCCCACCGCCGCCCCCCGTGTCCAACGGGGGAGGGGGGGCTTCGCCACCACCAGCCCGTCCAGCAGCATGCCCCCCAGCACCGCGATTCCCAACAGGGCCAACGGGAACAGCGCGGCGGGCCGCCGAAAGAGGGTGACGAAGGGCAACCATCGCAGCACCTGGTAGACCAGGAAGCGCGCCCCAAAGCTGCCCAGCAGCGTCACCAGGGTCATGCCCCCGAAGAAGCGCGTGGCGGGGTGGCGGGGTCGGGCGAACAGGCTCACCACCAGGAAGACCAGCGGCGCCAGCCCCAGGTACTTCTGGGTTTGGGTCACCTCGTTGCCCAGGTACGGCCCGCTCCCATCCGAGCCGAGAATCTTGGGCATGAGCATCGTCAAGGGGGCGGCGAGGTCCAGCACACCGTACTCATCTGGAAATACGACGGTCCGCCGAAACGACTCGCCGGTCAGTTCGAGGGAGGGCAGAAGCTGGACGGCGGCGAGGGTGAGGCCGAGGGCGAGCGCCAGGCCGAGTACCCCCGCATCGCGTAGCGCCAGGCGGGTCTGCCCACGCCTCACCCGTCCCCAACAATGCCACACGGCGTAGAACCCGACCAGGTAGAGGCTGAACAGACTGGTTTGGGTATGGCCGGCCAGGAAGCTCAGCGCGGTCACCAGCGCGATGGCGGGGATGTGCCAGGCACGTGGGGCGGCCAGCAGCCGCACGCACAGGCCCAACCAGACAGGCAGCCAGGCGGCGGCCAGAATCCACGTCTCATGCTCGGCGTGCACCGGAAAGAAGCCAGCCAGCATAAAGGTCAGCCCGGCCAGGCTGCCGCCGACCGGCGAGAGGCCGAGGCTCCGGCCGAGCCAGTACATGCCGACCCCGGCCAGGGCGACATGCAGCACCGTCAGCCACTCCAGGGTGCGCAGGGTGAGCGAGGCGCTATGGGGCCACAGGTGGAACAGGAGCAACGGGGGATAGAACAGCGACGCCTGCGGGTCCCCGACCAGCGGGTAGCCGCCCAGGACGTAGGGGGTCCACAGGGGGAAGTCACCCTGGCGGATGGCGTCACTCACCAGCCGCTGCGTGGGGTACATGGACTCGACAAAGTCCCAGGGGAAGTAGTAGTCCCCCCACAGGACATGTCTGAAGAACACGAGACACGCGACGACCAGCGCCACGGGCACGAGCAGGTCGGCCACGCGAAAGGACAGGCCAACGGCCCGTCCTTTCGTCCGTTCACTCACGATGGGCTTCTCCCTAGCGGCTCGACAGCCCGGCGCCCAGGGTGACGCGCTCCGGCAACTGGTAGCCCTTGAACTCCTCGCGCAGCACCTTCTTGTCGAACTTGCCGACGCTGGTCTTGGGAATCTGGGGCACGAAG